>JANMSA010000586.1:0-7963 GCA_031388865.1 Acidobacteriota bacterium
TCGTGCGCTCGATAAGGCGATCACCCGTGAAGGCGGCCGGATCGTCTTTCTGGTGCGCCTGTCGCCGGTGTTCCCCTTTGCGTATATCAACTTTGCGTTCGGTCTGACGGGGGTGCGCACGCTCTCCTACATCGTGGCGACATTCCTCGGGATCATCCCGGTCACGGCTGCATTCGTGTATATCAGCGCGACCGCGGCACAGGCTGCCAGCACCGATATGAGCTCCACGCGCCTGGCGATCAACATCATCGGCGGTGTGCTCGCGGTGATCGTGACCGTGTTCGTCACCCGCGTCGCGACCCGCGCGATCAAGAGAGCCGGAGTGGACGATGAGCCGGTAGCCACTCCGGCCACGTGACGGATATGCTTAGGCCTCGCACACAGGAGGCACCATGAGCAACCCCCTCGCACAACTCGCCAGGACGGGACAGAGCGTCTGGTACGACCAGATGGAGCGCAAGCTGGTCTCGTCCGGGAAGCTGCAGCAGATGATCGACGAAGACGACCTTCGCGGCCTGACGTCGAATCCCACCATCTTCGAGAAGGCCATCGGCGGCAGCGAGGACTACGACGCCCAGCTGCGCATGCTGGCCTCGCAGGGAATGTCGCGCGACGAGATTTACGACGAGCTCGTGGTCGAAGATCTCCGCAACGCCGCCGACGTGTTCGCCCCCGTGTACCAGAAGACGAACGGCGAGGATGGGTACGTCAGTCTCGAGGTCTCGCCGCTTCTTGCGAGCGATACGGCCAAGACGGTGTCCGAGGCGAAGCGGCTGTTTGCGAAGATGGGGCGCCCGAACCTGATGATCAAGATCCCGGCTACTCCCGAAGGCATTCCCGCCATCGAAGAGACCATCGCCGCGGGCATCAACGTCAATGTCACGCTCATCTTCAACAATGATGTCTACGCGAAGGTGATCGAAGCCTACCTCCGGGGACTGGAGAAGCGCGCCGCACAGGATCTGCCCATCGGCAACATCTCTTCGGTCGCCAGTTTCTTCGTCAGCCGCATCGACGCCGTCGCCGACAAGCAGCTCGGAGACAAGCTGAAGGAGGATCCGTCGCTCGAAGCCCTGCAGGGAAAGATCGCCATCGCGAACGCGAAGACTGCGTATCAGCTGTTCAAGGAGATCTTCAGCAGCGAGCGATTCAACAAGCTGCGGGACAAGGGTGCGCGCGTCCAGCGACCGCTGTGGGCATCCACGGGAACGAAAAGCGCGAAGTATCGCGACACCCTGTATGTGGAGTCGCTGATCGGTCCGGACACGGTCGACACCATTCCGCCCGCGACCTACGACGCTTTCAAGGATCACGGAGCAGCCGAGCTCACGCTCGAGCAGGACGTCGACGAGGCGCGTCGGGTGCTGGCCACGTTCGAAGAGAAGGGCTTCAGCCTGAAGGCGATCACGGAGAAGCTCACCGCCGACGGCGTGAAGTCGTTCGAGGACTCGTTCCGGCAGCTCATGGATACGATCGAGGCGCGCCGCGACGCCGTCGTGCGCGGGCTTCCGGAGCGCATCACGCTGCACGGCGTCGACATGATCGACGGGATGGACGAGGCCATGGCGCGCGTCGACAAAGAGAAGATGGTTTCGCGCATCTGGGCGAAGGAAAGCGCGCTCTGGAAATCGGACGCGGAGCATCGCAAGATCATCGAGAACGCTCTGGGCTGGCTGCGCGTCCCCGAGGTGCTGCTCGCTGCTGCGAAAGATCTGGAAGACCTCGGCGAGACCCTGCGCCACGACTTTGATCAGGTCGTGGTCCTGGGCATGGGTGGCTCGAGCCTCTGCTCCGAAGTCACCCGCCGCCTGTTCGGGAAGCGCGAAGGCTGGCCGGAGCTGCTCGTGCTCGACTCGACGGTGCCCGAGGCTGTGATGGCGCTCGAGTCGCGTCTGAATCTGGAGCGGACTCTGTTCATCGTGGCGTCGAAGTCCGGGTCCACCACCGAGCCGGTCATGTTCCACCGGTACTTCTATGACCGGGTGAGATCGGTCAAGGGAGATCAGGCCGGCCAGAACTTCATCGCCGTCACCGACCCTGATACGAAGATGGTGGCGGACGCGCAGAGCGACGGCTTCCGCGCGATCTTCCTGAACATGGCCGACATCGGCGGGCGCTACTCCGCGCTGTCGTACTTTGGCATCCTCCCGATGGCGCTCACGGGCGTGAAAGTGACCGAGCTGCTGGGCCGCGCGGTCCACGCGATGCACGTATGCGCGCTCCCGCAGGCGAAGAAGAATCCGGGCGCGCTTCTGGGCGCAGTGCTCGGCGGCGCCGCACTGCAGGGACGCGACAAGCTGACGCTCATCACTCCTGCGCCTCTGGATACGCTGGGACTGTGGATCGAACAACTCATCGCGGAGAGCACAGGGAAAGAAGGGAAGGGCATCGTCCCTCTGGCCGGCGAGCCCCCGCTGGCGGTGGACAAGTACGGCAACGACCGGCTGTTCGTCTCGGTGCGCCTGCGCAAGAGCGACAACGGCGACCGTCTGCGCGAACTGGCTGCTGCCGGACATCCCGTCGTCGACATCGTCCTCGAGGACGCGCTCGACATCGGCGAGATCTTCTTCCTCTGGGAGTTCGCGACTGCGGTCGCGGGTGTGCTCATCGGCGTCAACCCGTTCGACCAGCCGAACGTGCAGGAATCGAAGGACAACACGAAAACGCTGCTGGCTGAGTTCTCGAGTAGCGGCACGATGACCAGCCTGGGCGGCGGGAGCGGAAAGCGCATCGCCGTCTCGGATGGCGACGCGATCGCCGAGCTGCTGACCAAAGTGCGTGCGGGGGACTACGTGGCGCTCACGCAGTACTTTGGCGACACACTCGCGCGCGAGAAGAGTCTCGCCGAGATTCGCGAGACCATCTCGCGCGAGCTTGGGGTAGCCACGACCAGCGGCTATGGTCCGCGGTTCCTCCACTCGACGGGGCAGCTTCACAAAGGCGGTGGCGACAACGGCGTGTTCCTGCAACTGACGGGCGGGCCTCCTCAGGACGTCCCGATCAGTGGGGAAAAGTTCGGCTTTGGCGCGCTTGTGCGCGCGCAGGCGATTGGAGACTTTCAATCGCTCGTGAACCGCAACCGGCGCGCCGTCAGCGTCGACCTCGGAGAAAACGTGGATGCGGGTCTCGAGCAACTGGCGAAGGCGGTGAAGAATGCGGTGGTGCGAGCATGAGTGAGAAGACAACGAGTCAGTTCGGCATGGTCGGCCTCGGAGTGATGGGCGCGAATCTGGCCCTGAATGTTGCGGACCATGGATTTACCGTCGCCGTCTGGAATCGCGAGTGGGAGAAGGCGCAGAAGTTCTGCGCGGACAACCCTGACAAGAAGATCACGGCGAAACAGTCCCTCGAGGAGTTCGTGCAGCAGCTGGAGCGCCCCCGCCGGATCATGCTCATGATCAAGGCGGGAGCGCCGGTCGACGAGATGATCGACAAGCTGTTGCCGCTGCTCAGCGAAGGAGACGTCGTCATTGACGGCGGCAACTCCTGGTTCAAGGACACGCAGGGTCGCGCGCACCGGCTCATCGAGCGCAAGTTGCACTTCGTGGGTGCCGGCGTTTCCGGTGGTGAAGATGGTGCTCGCTTCGGGCCGTCCCTGATGCCCGGCGGCACTCCGGAGTCGTGGGAGACGATGCGCGAGATCTTCAACGCCATCTCCGCGAAGAGCGACTCCGGACCGTGTGTGACGTATTGCGGCTCCGATGGCGCCGGTCACTTCGTGAAGATGGTGCACAACGGCATCGAGTACGGCGACATGCAGCTCATCGCGGAGGCTTATGACGCATTGCGACGAGGGTTGGGGCTGGGGGCGGACGAGATCGCGGAGATCTTCGAGGACTGGAATCGCGGTCCGCTGCAGTCGTTCCTCATCGAGATCACGGCGACGATCTTTCGTGTCCGCGATCCCGAGAGCGGCGGGCCGCTCGTCGACAAGGTGCTCGACAAGGCCGGACAGAAAGGTACGGGCAAGTGGACGGCACAGGTCGCTCTCGATCTGGGCGTCCCCATTCCTACGATTGCGGCAGCGATCGACGCGCGCGTGCTCTCGTCGATGAAAGACGAACGCGTTGCGGCGTCGCAGCTTCTCGGCTCACCGGTGGATTCGCAGCCTGCTGCTGCCGATCGCAAGCAGTTCATCAGCGACGTCCACGACGCGCTGTACGCCGCGAAGATCTGCTCGTACGCGCAGGGCTTCGCGCTGATGCAGGCCGGCTCACGGGAGTGGAAGTGGAGCCTCAACCTGCGCGAGATCGCACGCATCTGGAAGGCGGGGTGCATCATCCGCGCGGCGTTCCTCGACTCGATCATGCGTGCTTACGAACGGCGCGCCGACGTGCCGAACCTGCTCCTCGACGACGCATTCCGCGATGACCTGCGCAGAGTCCAGCCCGCCTGGCGTCGCGCCGTTGGACGCGCGCAGGCGAGCGGGATTGCAGTCCCCGCGTTTGCCGCGTCCCTGGCTTACTTTGACAGTTACCGGACCGCGAACCTCCCGCAGAACCTGACCCAGGCCCAGCGCGACTTCTTCGGCGCCCACACCTATCAGCGCAACGACAAAGCCGCGGACACGCCGTTCGTGCATACGGATTGGGAGTGACCGCAGTAGGCAGATCGCAGGAGGCAGGAGATTGTGAGGGTGATGCGCTTTTCGCCCGGATGATCCGTGATGATCCGGGCTAGCGCCCAGCTGCCGCGCTGCGATTTGCTGTCATCCCGAGCGCCCGGGTCGAGGGACCTGGGCGGGAGGGGCATCAAGAGCTGATGCATGTCGCCCCACCCGCCCGGGTCCCTCGACTCACGCTCGGGATGACAGACCGGCCAGAGGATGGCTCCGCATACCAAGCACCGACAACGAAGAAGCCCCTACAGCTGCCACTTCACCCAGCCGGCGACCTTCTCCTTGATCCGATCGACCCACGGGCGCTTGACCCACCGCCGCCGGGTGATCTCTTCGCAGCGGGCCAGGTCTTCGAAGAACATCTGCTCCATCTGTGTGGCGATGCCTTCGTCGTAGATGTTCACGTTGACTTCGTCGTTCAGGCGGAACGAGCGGTCGTCGAAGTTCGAGGAGCCGATGGTCGTCCAGATGCCGTCCACGACCATCGTCTTGGCGTGCATCATGGTCGGCTGGTACTCGAAGATGCGAATGCCGCGGCGCAGGAGGTAGCTGTAGAAGAGCCGTCCCGCGTGGCGCACGATGGGCACGTCGGTGTACTCGCCAGGCACGATCACGCGTACGTCCACGCCGCGCCGGACGGCACCCTCGAGAGCGCGGATCGTGTCCGTGTCCGGTACGAAGTAGGCGCTGTTGATGTAGATCGAGGTCTTGGCGCAGACGATCGACACCATGTACAGCAGCTTCGCCGCGGAGGATCCCTCTGTAGGTGAGGACTTCACGACCTGCGCGAGGCAGGTCCCGCGCGGGGCCACCTGAGGGAAGTACTCCAGGCCCGTCAGGAGCTCGCCGCGGCTCTTCACCCAGTTGTCGATGAACGCGAACTGCATCTGCGTGACGGCGGGCCCTTCGATGCGCACCACGGTGTCGCGCCAGTGATCGCGCGCGTCTGCGTCGCCCTGCCACTCGTCGGCGATGCCCACTCCTCCGCAGAAGCCGACCTCGCCGTCCACCACGAGCACCTTGCGGTGCGTGCGGTGGTTGACGCGGGAGAGCGTGTACCAGCGCAGAGGGTGATACCACTCCACGCGTACCCCGTTGCGGTACAGAAAGTCCGTGAGGTCGTGCGACATCGGGCCGGAGCCCACCGCATCGAGAATCACGTTCACTCTCACGCCAGCGCGAGCCCGTTCCGCGATCGCCTCCGCGAACATCCTCCCGATCTCGCCATCCCAGAAGATGTAGAACTCGATGTTCACGGTCCTCTTCGCGGTACGGATGGCGGCGAGCATGGCTGGGAAGATCCGCACGCCGTTCTTCAACACGTCGACGCGGTTGCCAGCGGACATCGCCGAGCCCGTAAGCGCATGCATCGTCTGCGGAAAGGCGACGTCGCGGACGCTGAACTGATGCCGCATGTGATAACGCATGGGAGAGCGCCGGCGCACCATCGGCAGGCCGGTCCGGCCGGGGTAGCGCGCCTTCCGGCGGCCGCGTCGAAAGAAGATCAGAGGCATGTCAGAACGCCGGGCGCTGACCCACGAGCCAGACGATCAGCGCGATCACCCCGACCATCGTGAGAACTGCCAGGGCCACGACGAAGAGCACGATGCACGCGGCCACAAAGGCGATCGCGGCTGTCGACCGCGGCGGACGCCGCCGGTCGCGGTGCTTCTCCAGGAGGCGCATGTTCTTCACGTTCTCTTCGTACAGGAAGTCGAACACGTCCCCCGCGACCGGAACTGCGCCCACGAACAGGTCGATCACGATGTTGATCACCATCCGCACAATGACCCTCGCGGGTACCCGATGCCGCAGAGCGCCGATGACGATCCACGTCGACAGCATGGCTCCGATCACATCGCCGACCCCGGGGATCAGGCCGATCATCGCGTCCAGACCGACTTTGAAGTTCGTGCCCGGGATCGTGAACGCCTCGTCCATGTAAAAGGCGAACTTCCGCAGCGCCACCAGGTCCTTCGGCAGCTTCTCGTCTGCTTCGAGGACGTCAGGAATATGAACTTTCTCGGGAGGCACGCTCAGCCATTATGCAAAAACGGGAGCCGGTTGGTGGAGCCGGTGGGCGGTTGACGGTTGGCGGTTGGCGGGAGGCCGCCACCCGACCCCCATTCAGGTCTTGCTTCAGCCATCCCGAACCAACCGCCACGGCCGGCCACCCACTGCCCGGGCGCGACCATTGCGTTTATGCTTGGCGCTGTGACTGAAGCCTCGCCTGAACGGCCTCCCGGCTGGCGTAGCCGCTCGCTGATGCAACTCGCGTCGGCGCGGACCATGGTCTGGTCGTGGCTCACAGATCCGGCGGTGCTCGTCTACCGCCGCCACGGTTTCGGCCAGAAACGCGTCCGGGTGCTCATCGTCGAGTTCTTCCTGTTTCTGAGAGAGCTCGTGCGGGAGTTCTGGAACATCGATGCGATGTCGCGTGCCTCCTCCCTCGCGTACACGACGCTGCTCTCTCTGATCCCTCTGCTGGTCGCGTTCACCACGTCCATCAAGGGGTATTTCAGCAAGCTCCTCCCCGGTTTCGATGTGCAGATCGATTCCGTACTCAACGCGGTCATTCCCTATCAGTCACCGCAGATCACTTACCACCTGGCCCGATTCGCCGAGAACGCCGCCACAGCCTCGGCGCTTGGCGCGGTGCTGTTCATGTTCATCGCATTCCGGCTCTTCCTCGCGGTCGAGGGAGCCATCAACCTGATCTGGAAGGTGCGCGACCAGCGTGGGTACCGCAAGAAGATCATCGCCTTCACGATGCTCTTCTTCTGGGGTCCGCTGCTCATGGGGCTGTCCTTCACCACGACGGGGATGCTCGAGCGCAATCGCTATCTGCGCGTCCTCTTCAAGGACGACCTGATCTTCAACGTCGTGCCGGTGGTGCTCTTGTTCGTCGGCTTTACCATGCTGTTCTGGCTGGTGCCTTCGACGCGGGTGAAACTCTCCGCGGCGATGATCGGCGCGCTGGTGACGACGGTGCTCTTCAGCCTCGTCCGCTCGGCCTTCGGCATCTACGCCGCGTATCTGATGAAAGGCTCCTTCAATTTCATTTACGGAGCCGTCGGTCTGGCCATCATCTTTCTGATCTCCATGGAAGTGATGTGGATCGTCATTCTCCTCGGCGTGGAGGTCAGCTACGTCTGGCAGAACCTCTATGGGGTGTTGCGAGCCACCGAACAGCAGGTGCAGGATCAGCCGCAGTTCGATCTCTACTTTGCGCTGCGAGCGATGGTCGAGGTTTCCCGTCGCTTCGAACGTCGTGAGGAGCCGCCATCGACGTACCGCCTGGCCGAGCAGTTCGGCACGACCGACTCCCAGATGCTGCGCGTGATG
>JANMSA010000600.1:0-2038 GCA_031388865.1 Acidobacteriota bacterium
CACCCTCGACCAGGAAGGTGTCCGCGCGCTGACCGAGGCCGAATACCACTTGGGCCAGCTCGCGCGCATCGCGAAGTCGATCCCCAACCCGGATCTCTTCGTCGGCATGTACGTCCGGCGCGAAGCCATCCTCAGTTCGCAGATCGAGAACATCGTCTGCTCGCTGGACGAGGTCCTGGAATACGAGGCAGGCACCGATTCGGGCGGCCACAACAAGGACGTCGCCCAGGTCGTGAACTACGTGCACGCCGTCAACGAAGGCTTGCGGCGGATGCAGAACGAGAAGCTGAGCGCCGCGCTGCTCAAGGATCTGCACGCGATTCTCCTGGCCGGCCGGGAAGAGGCGGGCCCGGGTGCGTTTCGCACACGCCAGAACTGGGTCGGCCGGAAGGGATCGAACGAGGCCACGGCGGACTTCGTGCCCCCGCCCGAGCCGCAGATGCTCCAGTCCCTGGGCAATCTCGAGTACTTCATCAACGAGTATCAGCATCCGATGCCGGTGCTCGTGCGCTGCGCGCTGGCGCACGCCCAGTTTGAAGCCGTGCATCCCTTCACCGACGGCAACGGCCGCATCGGACGCCTGCTGATCGCGCTGATGCTGTGCCAGTCGAAGAAACTGGAGCGGCCGCTGCTCTATCTGAGCCTCTACCTGCTGGAAAACCGTCCGGAGTACTACGCCCGCCTGATGGACGTGCGCTCAACCGGCGACTGGCTGGGCTGGGTGAAATTCATGCTGCTGGGGATCGAAATCACCGCCAAGGACGCGGTCGCGGTTTCAGAAAATCTGGAGAACCTCGATGCCGGGATGCAGGATCGCGTGCGAGACCAGCCCGGCGGGCCGGAACTGCTGAAGCTGCTCTACCAGTATCCGATCATCGACGCGCGCGGCCTGAGAAAACACCTGAAGATGGCGCCCGGAACCGCGATCGCGCGCCTGGGGAACTTCGTGAGGCTGGGCATCGTGCGGGAGATCACCGGCCAGAAGCGCGGCCGGGTGTACCGCTTCGACCGCTACCTCTCGATCCTGGACACCGGCAGCCGACAAGTTGTACTATAGAACTTTACATATGTCACTGTTTATAGTAGAAACAGCCCATGGATACAACCGCCCTGACCCTGTTTGGACGCGCGCGCTACAAGGTGCTTGCCTGCCTTTGGGGGATGCGTGACACGGACGCCGTCCATCTGAGGGAGCTCGCGCGGAGAATCGGGATAAGCCCGACCGCGACGCAATACGAATTGCGCTTGCTGGTTGCCACCGGCCTGGTGCTCCAGGACGACTCTTCCGGGCGCACCTTGTATCGCGCCAACAGAAAGCACCTTATCGCGAAGGAACTCGAGGGAATGATCCGGAAAATGGACGCGACCAGGGAAGCAGCGGCGATCGCCGACGATTCGTTCTGGGCCGGAAAGCGAATCGCTCAAAAGGCGGACTACGCATCTCAAAACCTCAAGCGAAAGTCCATTTTTCTGTCCAACCGTGAATTCGTAACCAGTCTTTCGGCGAATCTTCACAAGAATGTGAGCTACGATTTCTAAGAGAAAAGCAGAAGCGGAAATTTCCAGGGATGATCTCCTAAAGGCTCTTCGCGTATCGGAGGGAGCGATTCTTGTTGGAGGTCAAGCTCTGGCGTTTTGGGTCGCCCGCTTTGGAATAACAATTGATCACGGACCCCGTATCTATATAAGTGCAGACGCCGACTTCCTCGGCCTCCTTGAACACGTCGAAAGATTCTCAGAAGCCATCGGGGGAAAAACGATTTACCCTCCCAAACGCGGCTTCACTGCTTTATATGGTGAAGTAAAAAAAGAGACGCGTGATGGCGTAGTCGGCGTGGACGTTCTTCACAAGATCGTCGGCCTGGATTCAGATGGGGTAAGGAAGAGAGCGGTTGCAATCACCGACCCTAATGATTCAACACTTCGCTTTTCGGTGATGGACCCATTCGATTGCCTGGTAAGCCGATTCGAAAATCTGCGGCAGATCCCGGAAAAACAAAACGAGGTCGGCGTCTGGCAATCAAAAATAGCGATAGCT
>JANMSA010000689.1:0-1936 GCA_031388865.1 Acidobacteriota bacterium
CTCAAGCTGATCGACGACGTCGCCTCCCGCACCGTTCTCGGTCTCGACCACGAGCTCGGAATCGGCGTGGCGCGGGCGGCGCGCTCGGAAGCCCGCTCGGCGAATCCACAGGCGTACGAGCAGTACCTGCGTGCGCGCTCGCTCAGCGGGAGTTTCGTCCCCGAACACTTCGCGGCGCAGCTCACCGCCCTGAAACGGGCCGTCGCGCTCGATCCGAAATTTGCAGCTGCGTACGCGGATCTGGCGACGACGCTGTCGCTTGGCAGTGCGCGCAGCCTGGTCTCGGCCGAAGAGTTCTCGCGCGCGGAGTGGTATGCGCGGCAGGCCGTACGTCTCGACCCGAATCTGCCGGAAGCTCACCTTGCGCTGGGACGCGTCTTCGTGCGCGACCCGAACCGGTTCCGCGAATCCGTGCGCGAAGTGCTCGCCGCCCTGCGCCTGAAGACGACGGACACGCAGGCCCTGCACTCGGTGACGACGTACTTCGTTTCCACTGGGGACATGGAGAAGGCCCAGTGCGTAGGAGACCGCCTGGTGAAGGCAGACCCTCTCTCGAACGAGGCGCTGACGCGCGGCTACTGGAACGTGAACGCGGTCGATCCCGAAGGGGCGTTAAGGACTGCGCAGTACGCGCTGGCCACGAAAGACACCGCGCTGGCCGGCCACGACATCCGCGGCTCGGCGCTCATTCTGCAGGGCCATTACGCCGAGGCCGAGAAGGAGGCGGACGCCGCACTCGCACTCGCACCACGCCACTACCTCGGCAAGAGCCTCAAGGCCATGAACGCCGCTGCGCGCGGCGATCGCAATGCGGCCATCAAACACGTTCGCACCTTCGAAGCGGATGCGCTTCGCAATCACTGGGCGGCGTTGCGCATGACACTGATCTACTCCCGTCTCGGCGATCAGGCCGAGGCGTTGAAGTGGCTCAGACGTACCTCCGATCTCGGGAACCATAGCTGGTACGCGCTTGTGAAACACCCCTGGCTCCAGCCGCTGCAGGGCACTCCCGAGTTCCAGCAGATCGCGACCAAAATCAAGGGCGACCTGGATGACGTCCGCGACGATGTGATCGGCGTCTACGAGTTGATGTGCAAGTGACGGAGAGCCATGAGCTGCTGCATGTCCGCGCGGCTGCTCGACTCGCGGCAAACGCGGCGTGATAGCTTTCGACGCAATGCCGATCGATCTTTCGAAGCTCTATCAGGTGGACGACGCCGGTCACCTCTTCATCTCCCCGGTCATTCACGACTGGCAGATCGTCTCTTCGTACGGCATCGACACCGTGATCGATCTCGAGGGCGGCCTCGACGAGTGCATCCCGACAGCCCCGAACGTCTGCCTCTACGTCTATTTCCCGATCTTCGACGAAGACCTGCCCGATCTCAACAAGCTCGACGCGGTGGTCACCCTCGGCGCTCAGCTCGTCGCCAACGGCCAACGCGTGCTCTCGCATTGCGGGATGGGGTTCAACCGGTCAGCGCTCGTTGCCGGCCGCATTCTGCATCGTCTGGGGATGCCCGGTGAGCACGTCGTCCGCCAGCTGCGCGAACGCAGGCCGGGGGCGCTGTTCAACGAGGTCTTTGCGCAGCACATCCTCTCGCTGCCCTAGTAGCCGGCACGGTCCTTCCTCACGCTACTAGTGTCACTCTGAGCCGCCCTTCGACTCTGCTCAGGACAGGTTGCGGCGGCGAAGGATTCTCTGCCGATCGCACGAATGGCGCTCCGAATCGGGGGATCCTTCGCCGCGCTTCGCCGGCTTCCAATCACACGACTGTCGTTTGCACGAGGCTCCCCCCTCATCCGCCTTCGGATCGGGATAGGGGGGAGCCTCACGGCCCTCCCCCTCCCACACCACCGTGCATGCGGGTCCGCACACGGCGGTTCAGCGGTGAAGCCGAGACTCGCGCCTCGACCAGGTTTGCCTCTTCGTGTC
>JANMSA010000748.1:0-1972 GCA_031388865.1 Acidobacteriota bacterium
GGCTAGGCCGGCACGGCCGGCGGCTGGTTCCTGTGTTTTGCCGCTGGAGGCGGCGCGTAGGGTAGAGGTGGTGCGAGCGAAGCGAGCGACCACCGGTCAACCGCCGTCCACGCTTTTCGACCAAGGAAGGGGTCGCGGAGATCGCGGAACAGCGCGGGGCGCATGGCAAGGTACGCGACCCCTGCCGGGGCCGGAGTCTCATTCACGATTCGAATCCGGTGGTCGCTCGCGTTGCTCGCACCACCGGCTACCGTACGCGCCGCCTCCAGCGGCCTTTTCTGCGCGCAGACTCCCAGACGGCACTCGATCAGATTTCAAGAAACGAGGAAGTTCAGCAGTTCGCTACTCTTGCGAACCTTCCGTCCCGCGCAAATCCGTCTCAGGCTTCAGCGAGGCTCCGGCAGGAGTGGACCGTGGCTCCTGGTATCGGCATGCCCATTCGGGCAGGTGACCTGAACCACGCCGTCCTCATCCAGGAAAGCGCCTGACTCCGGCGGGTTGCTCAAGGAAGGAACGGCGGTCCAATCCGCAGCGCACTCAGAACACTTCGCTTGCGCGGAAATGATTTCCGTGGCCCGCCGTCTGTGCCCGCCAGCGTGATCGTCATCAGGACTGCCCCACTTCACATCTGTCAGGTCAATTGCCACTGGATCCCTCTCCTCATCGCGCAGGTGCAGCAGTCTTCCGACGCAGTACTTCTTCCTCGGTCTGACTGGATGCGATTGGCGTGCCTTGTAAAGGACAACAAGGAAAGGGATTTCGAAGCACCATCACTATTCCACGACGGTCGCGTGCCACACGTCGTAGTCTGTAGTCGCCGTCCGCACCAGGAACGTCCGCGCGGTTTGCGAGATCGCCGTTCCGGTCACGTCGGTGGCGACCACCCGGCTCGTCTTCTTCGCCAGATCGTTGACGACCAGCTGTCCATCGCGCGTCGACAACAGAATCCGCTGGTCGTCAATCCATTCCGCTTTGGAGACGCCGGCCAGATGGTCAGGATCACCTCCCCCGCTGGCCGGCTTTCGGATCACCTGATAGGTCCGGTCAGTCAGCGAGTAGACAAACGCGCCTGTGCGATCGACCCATCCTGTGCCGACGAGTCTCGTCCCGTCGGGTGACCAGCCACTGGCAAAGAAGCCATCCGAGGTTCCGGGGATCGGTGGGATGGCTTCGCCGGTCGCGGCCATGGAGCCATTGAGCTTGACCACCCGGCCCGCGTTCAGGTCGAAGATGTAGAGCCGCTTTCCATCCGGCGACAGGACCGGGAAATTCACCTGCATGCCCTTCGTGAGCTGGGTCAGCCCGCTTCCGTCGGGACGGATGGTCCACGCGTCGTAATCCCCGCCACGCGTCGAATAGAAAACGATCCGCGATCCATCCGCGGCCCAGGACACGCCGCGGTCCCTGTGGACGTCGTTCGTGAGCTGGCGCATCTCGCTGCCATCCGATCGGATGACGAACACGTCCTCCTGCCGCGCCTCGGTCGAGAAGGCCACCCACTCTCCGTCCGGCGACACCTCGACACTCCGGACGATCATCGACCCGCTGAGAAGAGGGCTGGCCTCAACGGCGACCCGTTCCGTTGCGGGATCGAAGGTCCCCATGCGCACCTCCTGCTCGTGGATGCGCGAGGTGTAGAGGATGTGGCGCCCGTCGCTCGATACGCTGATGTTGCCCGCCCAGGACGCGGGCACTGAGAGCGGCAGCGGCTCTCCCCTCGGCTGACCGCTCTCTTCGTCGATGGCCAGCCGCCAGATGTTCATCGTCCCGCCGCGATCGCTCGAAAACAGGATGGACTCGCCGTCGGGCGCCCACACGGCGTTCCAGTCGAGTGCGCCGTCGTTCGTCGCAGCGACGATGGATCTGGCATCGCCGGAGACCGCGATCGTGAAGAGGTCGCGCTGCCCGCCTCTTCCGCGCAGACCCCAGTAGAGGACCCGTTTGCCGCGTGGCGAAAAACGGGGCTGCATGG
>JANMSA010000767.1:0-2248 GCA_031388865.1 Acidobacteriota bacterium
GTGATGATCGCCGCTCGCACGTTCCCCAGGAAAAGAAGCAACACACCAATGACGAGGAGTGCGCCGAGCGTGAGGTTATCGCGAACGGTCTCGATGGTGGCGTCGACCAGCGTTGTCCGGTCATAGACGGTTTTCGCAACCACGCCCGCTGGGAGCGTCCGGTTGATCTCCTCCATTTTCGCTGCCACGCGTCGCGCGACAATGCGGCTGTTCTCGCCCACCAGCATGAACACGGTCCCGAGCACGACCTCCTTGCCGTTGCGGGTAGCGGCTCCCGTCCGGAGCTCGTCGCCGAGCCCAACCTGAGCGAGGTCGCTGATGCGGATTGGGACCCCGCCGCTGCTGCCCACGACGATGCTGCCGATCTCCTCCGCGTCGAGCACCTGGCCCGGCACGCGGACCAGGTACTGCTCGCCCGCATGCTCGATGTATCCCGCGCCGACGTTCGCGTTGTTGCTGGCGAGCGCGGTGAGAACGTCCCGGAAGCCGAGGCCGAAGCCGAGGAGCTTCTGGGGATCCGGGGTCACGTGGAACTGCCGTACGTAGCCGCCGATCGAGTTGACGTCGGCGACCCCGGGCAGGTTCCGGAGCTGCGGCCGGACGATCCAGTCCTGGATCGTCCGCAGGTCGGACGCGGTGTACGCCGTCCCGTCCGGCTTCCGGGCGCCCTCCTCCGGCTCCACCGTCCAGAGGTAGATTTCGCCGAGGCCTGTGGCGATCGGCCCCATGGTCGGCAGGACTTCGGGTGGCATGAGGTTTTGGACGGACTGAATACGCTCGTTGACGAGCTGACGGGCGAAGTAGATGTCGGTGCCGTCCTTGAAGACGACCGTGACCTGGCTGAGCCCGTACCGCGAGATCGAGCGGGTGAAGTCGAGCGAGGGCAGACCGGCCATCGCCGTCTCCACCGGAAACGTGATCCGCTGCTCCGCCTCCAGCGGCGTATAGCCCGGGGCCTCGGTGTTGATCTGGACCTGGACGTTGGTGATGTCCGGCACGGCGTCGATCGGCAACTGTTGATAGCTGTAGACGCCGATGGCCGCCATGACCAGGGTGAGGGTCATGACCACCCAGGGGTGGAGGATCGAGAACTTCAGCACCCGTTCAAGCATGGGATGCGCTCCGATCGACGCTCGGAGTGGCCTCAGTGGTCATGGCTGGCTCCCGCCTTGCCCACGTCGGCCTTGAGGACGAAGCTATTCACCGTGGCGTACCGCTCGCCCGGCTTCAGCCCCGACACCACCTCCACCCACTCGCCTTCGGTACGGCCCAGCGTCAGCGGTCGCGCTTCGAACTCGTCCCCCACGCGCACGAACACCACGTCCCAGTCCCGGAACTTCTGGAGGCCGTCGCGCTTCACGGCCACGGGGACGGTCGTCTCCTCCTGCACCACGAGCGCGGTTACGAAGAGGCCAGGCCGCCAGCGGCGGGATGGATCGGCGAGCACGACGCGGGCGGTGGCCGCGCGCGCCTCGCCTCCCACCAGCGACCCGATGTAAACGATCTTCCCTTTCACCTCCAGGGTCAGCGCCTCGGATTTGATGGTGACTTCCTGCCCCACGCGCACGGCGTTCAGGTCCTTGGCGTAGACGGTGACGTTCACCCACACCGTCGAAAGGTCCGCGACGGTGAAGAGGTCTTCGTCCGCGGTCACGGCCTGGCCGTTCGCGACCTTCTTCTCGATGACCACGCCGTTGAAGGGTGCGCGCAGCTCGTAGCGCGTGAGGTTACCGGCGGGATTCGCCACAAGCGCGTTGATGGCCGCCTGACCCACGCCCAGGGCGACGAGCTGCTGGCGGGCAGAGCGGTGCTTCAACACCGCCTCGTGGTGCGCGCGCTCCTGGTCCTCGTAGCTGGCCCGCGAAGCGATGTTCTTCTTCCAGAGCCTTTCCTCGCGCTCGAAGGCCTTCGTGGCGAACTCGAGCTCGTGGGCCGTCTCGAGGACCTCCTCCTTGGCCTCTGCGAACTCACGGCTGTCCACCACCGCGATGACTTCTCCCCTGGCCACGGTGTCGCCCTGGTTCTTCCGGACCTCCCGCAGGACGCCCGGCATGCGGGCGACGATGTGGTTGACGCGGTCGCCATTCAGCCCGATCTCTCCCGGCAGCTCGACGACGGTGCGCATGGTCACGGGACCACGGTCTCGACCTGGATCCCCGACGTTCGCACCGCGTCCTCGGAGAGCTGCACGCGGCCTTCGGTCTGGGAATACTTCCATTCGTGACGCTTACCGCCCCGCTCGGCCGAG
>JANMSA010000771.1:0-1936 GCA_031388865.1 Acidobacteriota bacterium
CGCTACGGGTTCAGCGATCATGAAGCGAAAGGCCGGGGGGCCATTGATTACCGGACCGGGGCCGGCTCGTCGGTGACCATTTCTGTCGAGCGTCTTTATCGCGATGTCAGCGAGGAGTCTGAGACTTCGCTCATTCGGAACACCATCGCGTCGCAGGAGTTCGGCAGCGACTACACGGACACCTACGATGTCCGCCGGTTCGGGCTGAGTGCGACTCTCGCCAGCGCCCGCTGGCGTCCTACCATCGCGTTCGACGTCGAGCGCCACGCGCCGCTCACGGTCAACGCCACTCCGGCGAATGGTGTGTTCGAGCCAACGATCCCGGCAGCGGAGCTCCGCGAGCGTCGCCTCACCATCGCGCTGCAACGGCCCACCAGCCTCACCTTCGGGGAATTCGAGCTCGGCGCGCGGCTTTCCATAAGCGGCATCCGTACTACGGGAACGACCGTTGCCGGCTACGGCGATGTACTCCGCCCGTCGCTGATGCTCGATCTCCAGCGTCCGTTCGGATCGCGCCGGCTGGTCTTCCACACCATCGGCGCTGGTGCGTTCAGTAGCGACCCGGTGGCAGCTCAGCATCACGTCTTTCTCGGCGGGCCAACCACCGGCCCTGGTTACGAGTTCCACGAATTCGTCGGGAGGGGCGGCGTTAGCCAGCGCCTGGAATGGCGCACTCCCGCCCCGTTCTTCTCGTTTCCACTTGGCCGCTACGGCAAAGTGCCGGGAACGCTCACCCTCGCGCCGTTCGCAACGGTGGTATGGATCGACCGGACGCCCCCTTTCAAGTCGACGCGGCAGGGGTGGTACCCATCGCTGGGCCTCGGCGCGCTCGTTCTGTTCGACGTGCTCAGATTCGATGTCGCGCGCGGGCTGAGGGGGGGAAGGTGGACCTTCTCCGTCGATGTTGCCCGGGATTTCTGGGGGGTGCTCTAGACCGACCTCTCGCGAGCGGCGGACCCGTTATCGAACGGGCGTACCGTCGTCCTTATACATAGGGCGACGAATACCTGTACTGGCGGCATTTCGACACCCTGACAACCACTCAGGCAGGTATTCAAATGTCCACCATACTCGATCTCCGGCGCGCGGTGCTTCCGCTCGCGACTGTCATGGCGCTTGGCGCTTGTGCGAGCAGCAGCACTGCCAGGATTAGTGCGGTTCCCACCGTTCGCCCTGCCCACCCCGTAGTCCCAGCTACACCAAGGCCGACGCTCGCTCGAGCAGACAGTGCGTGGCAGGCCGGCGCATATCCGTTGGCGACGGAGCTGTATGAGGCGATCGTAGCGCGTGATTCTTCGACCCCAGTGGCGGTATTTCGCCTGGCAACGCTGCGATCCTGGGACAATCGATTCGACGAGAGTCTCGCCCTCTTCCGGCGCAATATCGTGCTGGAGCCACACTTCACCGAAGCCCGGCTGTCACTGGCGCGGGTAACGGCGTGGAGCGGCCGCTATTCATCCGCCATCGCGATCTATGACTCCGTCACCCGTCGTGAGCCTGGCAATCGGGACGCCGTTCTGGGGCGTGCCCAAACGCTGGCCTGGGCGGGCGACCTGGGAGCCGCTCTCACGGCTTACGAGAAGTGGATCGCGGCGCATCCCAACGATCGGGCGGCCTCGATGGAATACGCTCGCGCCCTGGCGTGGGACGGGCAGCTTGATAGAGCCGAATCCATGTTCGCCGAGCTGGCCAGAACCGGGAATGCCAACGCGACAAAGGGATTGGCGCGTGTAATCGGATGGAGGGGCGACTTGCAGCGCAGCGAGCATACGTGGCGGCAGGTTCTCATCACGGACCCTGCCGATTCCGAGGCTCTCACCGGGCTGGCGCAGGTTCTGAGCTGGCAGGGTCGTCAAACGGACGCGGAGTCTGCGTTGCAGCTCGCTCTGCGGGCGAATCCGGTCTATGGCGATGCGCGCACGCTGCTACGGCTGGT
>JANMSA010000780.1:0-5715 GCA_031388865.1 Acidobacteriota bacterium
GGCCAAGGGTCGAGGGCCGGTGAAGGCAGGGCCGAGGGCAAAGGGTCGAGGGCCGGTGAAGGCAGGGCCGAGGGCAAAGGGTCGAGGGCTGAGGGGAAGATGCGATGACGGATCTCGTGCAGCCGCCGCTTCCCCTCGGCCCTCGGCCCTCGGCCCTCGGCCCTCAACCCTCGACCCTCGTCCCTCGTCCCTCGTCCCTCGACCCTGTCTCTCCGAAGGTCACTGGTTTCCTCACCGACTCCACACTCTGCATCGGATGCAAAGCGTGCGAGGTCGCCTGCAAAGAGTGGAACGGCGTTCCCGCCGACGGATACAACTTTTCCGGCAAGTCCTATGACAACACGCTCGCCCTCGGCCATTCGACGTGGCGGCATGTGAAGTTCGTCGAGCAGGACACCACCATTGGCGCAGGCGGGAACGCGCCCGATGTGATGACTTGGCAGTTTTCGTCCGATGTCTGCAAGCACTGTGAGAACGCGGGCTGTCTCGAAGCCTGTCCCACCGGCTCGATCATCCGCACTGAGTTCGGCGGCGTTTACATCCAGCCAGACATCTGCAACGGCTGCGGGTACTGCGTGGTCACCTGTCCCTTCGGGGTCGTCGACCGGCGGCCGACGGACGGACGCGCATTCAAGTGCACGTTCTGCTATGACCGCCAGAAGGAGGGACTCCAGCCCGCGTGCGCGCAGGCGTGCCCGACCGGATCGATCCTGTTCGGCGACCTCGAGGAGATGACGCGGGCGGCGGACGTCCGCATCGCCACGCTGCACGCTGCCGGGATGACGGACGCGAAGATCTGGAATCCTAAAGAGACCTCCATCGGCGGCACGCATTCGGTGTTCATCGTGCGCGGCGACGAGCGTCAGTACAATCTGCCGCGCGCGCCCGAGGTGCCGACCCTGTTGCTCGCGCCGGCATGGAGTGCGGCTGGTGCAGCAGCGGGCGCGATTGCGCTCGGCGCGCTGCTGGTGTTCGGGTTCTCGCGTCGATGATGTCGTATTACGGCCTGCCTCTTCTCAAGCCTCCCGTGTGGACGTGGGAGGTGCCGGTCTATTTTTTCGTCGGAGGTGCGGCTGGCGCCGCCGCAGTGCTGAGCGTAGCAGCGCAGATCTCCGGCGCAGACGACGAGCTCGTGCGCGACGCGCGCTGGATTTCTGCGATCGGCGCTGCGCTTTCCGCCCCACTGCTCATCGCGGATCTCGGGCGGCCGGAGCGTTTTCTGAACATGCTGCGCGTGTTCAAGCCGCAGTCGCCGATGTCGGTCGGTGCGTGGACGGTCGCCGTCTTCGGCGGCGCGTCGACAGCGGCGGTGCTCCTTCCGAGCAAGCCGCTGCGGGACGCTGCAGCGGCGGTCGCGGCGCTGACCGGCCTGGTGATGTGTACCTACACCGGGGTGCTCCTCGGTGCGACGGCCATTCCGGTCTGGAAGGAACACGTGTCGCTCCTCCCCGCGCACTTCGGGGCCTCGGCCCTCGGATCCGCGGTGGCGATTCTCGAACTGCGCGGTCACCGCGACGAATCGCTGCAGGCTCTCGGCCTGGGCGCCGCGATCTTCGAATCCGCCGCCGGCTTTTCTCTCGCAAAGCGTGACCACATCGCAAGCCTCCTCGCTGGACCAGTCCCGTTTCTGTTGCGGCTCTTCGGCAGGCGGAAAGCTGCAGCGGCGGCTTCGCTCGCCGGCTCCCTGCTCACCCGCTTTGCCTGGGTCGAGGCGGGAAAAGCGAGCGCGATGGACGTGCACGCGGTGCTGTGACCGGCCCGGGGCTTGCGTTTCGCGTCAACGCGGCACCGTCAGCCGCGCCTGCGCAGAGATGTGGACGTCTTCAGTTCTCGGTTGTCGGTTGTCTGCGCTGTGCCGCATTGGCGAGACCTTTCGCGAGCGACGCCGAGTGCAGTGACTCATTAGTGCCTACGACCTCTCCGGACCACAAACAATGGCAAGGAACTCACCACTCACGACACTCAGTGCGAAGGCTCACTGCATCAACGCGATCAGCGTCGCGACGGCCGCGGTGGCGGACACGCTCACCAGGCCAACGAACCATCGCATCGATGCGTCTCGCAGCGTGATCGAGGCGCGGCGCACTTCGAAGATCGCGCCGCCGATGGTTCTTCCCCACAACAACCAGGTGCCGGCGAAGTAGTAGTACGAGAGAACGATCGTGAACCCCGCGAGTGCGGCCACAGGCATCCAGGTGAGCGGCTGGGGAAGGAGTGGGGAGAGTGCCAGCGCGAGGGCGGCAAAGAGGGAAAGGTCGGTCAGAAGGGCCAGCAACCGGCGCCACCAGGGCGCAATCTCGGTTGCACGGGTCACGACCTCTGGCACCGCTTCCGTTTCGACTGCCAGTGGAACCGCCTGGAACTCCACCTCATCGAATCGCATCACACCCTCCCGCCGTTACCTTCGCCAGTATGCAGTATTGCAGTATGCAGTATGCAATGAGCAGGAGCATGAGGTCTGTGCGGACGCTTCATGCTCCTGCCGACTGCTCACTGCTCACTGCCGACTCGACTAGGTGGCCTGCCGCAATGGCAGGTAGGTCACGTAGATCTTGTACAACAGGTCCTTGGTCTCGCCGTTGTAGCGTTGCGCGAGCTCGCGGGATCGCCTCGCCAGCTCGTCGCCTGGATTGAGCTTCAACACTTCATCGAGCTCACGGATGGCATCGGCGGTACGGTTTTCCTGCAGGGCCGTTGCTGCGATGTTGAAGTGAGCATCGGCAATCATGCGCTGGATGCTCACGTTCTGCGGTTCGGACGCCAGGAGTGGCTCGAGGCTGGCGATCGCCTCGCTGTACTTGCGTTCCTTGAGGAATGCTTTGGCGGCATCGAGCTTCGAGGCCTGCTGAGCCGCGGTTGCGTATTGCCCCTGATGCACCAGCGCCAGCGGCTTCACACGCAGGGCCTGCTCGTACGAGGCCTTTGCCTGAGTGTAGTCACCGATTGCGAACGCTGCCTGCGCCGCGTTGATCCGTTGATCGAAGTACTGCTCTGCGGGGACGCCGTCGATGAGTTGAGCGGACGTGGACTTTTTCGTGCGCAGGTCGGCGATCATCACCAGCGCCTTGTCGTGCTGCGGGTCCCCCGGCTTGATGTTCTGGAGCAGCGCCATGGCCTGGTCGTACTTTCCCTGCGAGGCGAGCGTCGTGGCCCGGGCCATGAGTGCATCCCCTTCGCCCGCGGTTTCCACCTGCTCCTGGCCTTTCGCGAACTGTTGCCACATGAACCAGCCGCCCCCGGCGAGTGCCAACGCGCCCACGACGATTGCGATCAGCGCGACGGGTAACTTCCGCGGGGGCTTCTTCGCAGTGGGCACCGCTTTGTGTTTGTCGGACTTCGAAACGCGCGGCGACGCGGCACCGGGAGAGGGCGGAGCCAGCGGCAGTTCTAATTCAGGCGGAAGCTCTTCATCGAACAACTCATTCGAACGCGTTTGCGAGGACGGCGGGACGTAGGGCCGCGATGATGCGGGAGCCGCTGCATCTGCGTCCCCGAGGCGTTCGAGATACTCCTGCGCGGCGGTGTTGCGTGGGTCGATGGCCAGCACCTCGGCGAAGCCGGCGCGCGCTTTGGCGCTGTCGCCGCGCTCCAGCGCATCCACGGCGGTGGTGAGCAGAGGCTCGACCTTCTGTTCGATCTGCCGGCGTTTGGCCTTCGCCGCATCGATGCGTTCGGAGGCCTGATCGTTGGTGACATCGATCAGGAAGATGCGCGACCAGAGATCGATCGCCTGCGAGTATTCGGCCGCGCCGAATGCGCGATCGCCATCTGCGATGTACTGACCGATCTTCTTCTGATCGTCGTCTGTCGTCACCACGGAGGCGGTCGAAAAATCGAACTCCGAACCTCCCAGGGTTGAAGTGCCGGGGGGAGACTTCGGTGCTTCCGGCGTGGCATTGAACGAGAACCCGCCGGCGGCAGCCTCGCTTCTCGGTGGTGGTGGCGCGCTGAACGAAAAGTCAGGCGCCTTGGGAGCATCGAACGAGAACTGATCGACAGCGATGTCGGGTGCCTTCTCTTCCTCGAAGGTGAATCCGAAGTCTGCAGCTTGTGCTGCCGAGCGGCCAGCCTGCGGCTGCGGCTTGCCGTCATCGACGATGAAGGATGGCTGAGGCGCGGCCGCGCTCGGTGCGGCATCGCGAGCGGAGATCGCTTTTCCGACCCGGACGACATCCGGATGTGCCGGATCGAGAGCACGCGCTTTTTCCAACTCCATTTTGGCGGAGGCCACGTTCCCGGATGTGAGGCTGGTCTCGGCTTTGCGGGCGAACTGCTGGACGAACGGCTCCGCTTCCAGCTTCTCGCGCGCCTCGTCGCCGAGGATCCGCGCTTCGTCGTTGAGAAGATCCTCGGTGAGGACCGCCGTCGTCAGCTGGATCGTGCGCTGAAAGTCGCGGTCGGCCATTGCCTCCCGCGCCTGCTCCATCGGGGATCGCAGATCGCGGATGGCAGAAGGCATCAGCGAGGCCACATCGATTGGTAAAGAAGGATTGCGCAGCTTCTCCAGCAGTTTTTTCGCAGGGTCGAACAGCGGATCCATCTGCAGCAAGAGCTCGCAGCCGGCGGCCACGTCCTGCGTGCGCCCCTGTTGAAAGAGGGTGACCGTCTGCTGGAACGTCGAGACCACGCGCTCCTTGACTGCCGGGGACAACGAGGGATTGCCTGGATAGTTCATGCGTTTGCGGGGTCCGCCTGGGGCGCGATTATAGCGATACGCGGCTATACTCCGCGCCCATGCAGATCGAGCCCATTGCCACTCCCGACGCGCCGCAGGCGATCGGCCCCTACTCCCAGGCCTTGAAGGCGAACGGATTCGTCTACACCTCAGGCCAGATCGCGCTCGACCCGTCCAGCGGCAAACTCACCGAGGGTTCCTTCGAGGAGCAGGTCCATCGCGTCTTTCGCAACCTGGAAGCGGTCCTGGTCGCTGCGGGAACCGACTTTGGCAAGGTCGTGAAGGCCACGGTGTACGTAACCGACCTCAACAACTTCCAGGCGCTGAATGCGATTTACGAGACTTATTTTGGCCAGCACAAACCGGCGCGGACGACGGTGGAGGTGCCGGCCCTGCCAAAGGGCGGGGCAGTTGAGATCGATCTCATCGCCCTCGCGTAGTGTGGGTTGCCGGTTGGCAGGGTAGCAATGCTCAGGGAGCGAACCGTTGAAGCTGGTTGAGCTGGGTCCCGAGTGTTATTTTAATGTTTGATTTCAGGTTTTTGTGGCCTCAGTGGCAGTTCGTTTGCAGTTTCACGGATCTATCATGACCCGCCGCATTGCGGTACTTTCCCTGTGTTTCCTCGCTCTTCCGGTTTTTGCAGCGACGCGGATGACCTTCGACATCAAGGGCAGGGCCACTGCCGTCGAATGGGATGCGTCGGCGTTCCCTCTGCGCTACGCAGTTGATCAGCGTCTGGCGGAGGCGCATCCGCAGGCCAAGGCGATGATCGAGCGGGCATTTGCGGCCTGGTCGACGCTGGCCGACGTGAGCCTCGAGTTCGAATCGCGCGGCGTTTCCAGCAACGGGGCTGGCGGTGAACGGATCAGCGTCACACTCGCTGACGAGCTCCTGCGTGGCCAGGGTGCAATCGCGTTGACGACGTACATGTATGACGTCAATACCGGCAAGATGATCGATGCAGACATCCGTGTCGATCCGTCGATGTTCACCGGTCAGGTCAATGCTGAAGTCGCACTGGCTCACGAGGTCGGCCATAC
>JANMSA010000820.1:0-19690 GCA_031388865.1 Acidobacteriota bacterium
TTCAGTCAGTAACGACTGTTGCTTATTCGGATACTGCTTTTTACTTCTGTTGAGCCATGCTTCACCAGCCTCGCGGCCAGCGCTCAGCACGGACTCAAAGGAATCACGTTTGCCTTCGTTGCTTTCCTATTCAGTTGTCAAAGAACCGGCCTCGCCAAAAGGGCGGCAAGATTGCCTCAGCACTCTCGTCCGTGTCAAGCGGGATGTTTACATGCATGAAGAGCACATGAACCCATCCCGGCTGACTCGGACACGTGTCCCACCGGAGTGATGCTGGAGCTGAAAAGATCGGACGACCGAGAGTACTGCAGGGACCAGGAATTGTAGCTGCGACTCGCGACGCTGTCAACTTCGACACTCACCCCATCGAGCCTGGACTGCCGATAACCCCAATGCATCGCTTGCTATTTCCGCGCTCAGAATCGTTCGCACGGCCTCAGAGCACAGAATAAGTATATATGGGACAGAGAGTTACGTGGCTTCCTGCAATGGTCGACCGTGCGCAGGAAGCACAAGTAACGGGAGCGGGGCGAACGCTATTCCAAGGAGCAGCGCGAGCCAGAAACTTCCCGGTCGGTACTCGATGTCGACCACCGTTTCTCCGGCGGGCACCGAGACCTCCAGGAACGTGCCCGCTAGCCTCTCCGCCCCCCGCAACTTCCAGCCAGGCCCCGCGATCTGGCTCGAGCCGATTCTCACCGCGGTTCGAGCCGTCACTTGCAACCGGAACTGGCCCGCGGCCCGCTGCTGAACGGTCACCCTACCCTCCCCCTCCTTCACGAAGAAGCGGGACAGGACAGAAGGGTTCTCGAAGAGCGAACCGTCCGGCCCCGTGTACACCGGCCTCCAGCGCCCGCCAGGACTCACCCCTGGCTCGGTCATCAGATAGCGGACGTTCAGGAGGTCCAGCAGCGGGTGATGCGCGTCCACGACACGGTCGAGATCGATGGTCCGGTCATCCCGGACGACCGGACGAATCAGTTCTGTATACGCCGCATACGACATCGGATCGCTCCCGCGAACATCCTCGAGCTTGTAATGCGCCGATGCATTTGGCAGAAACATCCAGCCAAGGCCCGCCACACGGAACGGTTCCTGGGTCGCCACCCGATGCAATTCTTCCACGATGGGCAGGCTTGGCTTGTAGTAGCGGATATCCACGAGCGCGTTGAAGCCGCTGTTCAGCACAAACAGCTCGATCACAAGCAGCGCCGATGCCGCTGCGGGCGCAAATTGAGGGGCGCACAGCACCACGGCTCCAAGTACGACCAAGGTCGAAGCTGCGATCAGGTCTACGGGCCGGAGCACAGACTGCCGCAACACATGAACATAGATCGCCGCACCGCAAAGACCAGTTCCGCAGACGAAGTACCACTTGCTGAGCCGGTCCAGCGCACGCGCCGCAATGACCGCCGCGATGAGCAGCGCTACGAACCGGAGCTTATCGTTCGCGGTGATCGAGAACGGTGGAAGACCATTGAAGAACCTGCCGAGCGGCGACCATCCCATCGCGATGAGCCACAGGACGATGGCGGCCAGGGCCTGGAGACGATCGCGCCGCTCGGTCCGCCGCGACAACAGAGCTGTCCCGAAGAGAGCCAGTACCATCAGACCCACGTAAGAAGCCGCGACGAGGCTGTAGTTGAGAATCCAGTCCCAGTTCTGGCGCACGGGATTCCCGAAACCGTTCGGAGAGATCATTGCCCACGCCGCGGTGAACGGGTAGGGCACGTGGCCACCGGCGCTTCTCAGTTCTGCGAGGCGCGTGCTGAGGAGCACCTGCTCGAGAACTGGCACCCACGTCGCCGCAGACAACGCCAATCCACTCACAGCGCCAAGGACAGGCACGCGGAACCTCGTGAGCCATGCTCGTTTCTGTGACGACAACGCAAGATCGACCAGAAGCAACGCACCTGCTCCGATCGCGATATGAAGCACGCTTTCGGGGTGGCCATTCGCCATTAGCGTAGCCACGACCAGCGCTACGAGCACCGCGTCACGGCGGCGGGCCCGCTGCTGCGCCTCCAGCAACGCATAGAGCGCCGCTGGGAGGAACGCCGTGACGGCGGTCGTGGAGTAATAGAGGAATACGGTCTGAAACACAGAGAACGCAAACGCGAATGCCGCAAAGCACGATGATGCGTTGGTCGCACCTGCCCGCCGGGCAAGGAGAAATCCGAAGAGCAGCGCCACGAAGATTTTGAGTCCCGCCATCGCCACGATCTGTTTCGGTAGCGGGACGAACAACGTCGCGATGAAAAGCGGCGAGAACGGCGCCGCTTCACCATTGCCGAGAAGTGGATAGCCCGAGAAGGCGTAGCGGTTCCACAGCGGGGCGCGAAAAGCGAACAACTCCTCGCGCGCAACTTCCATCCATGGCAGAAACAACTTCACGGTGTCGTTCGTCAGTGGATTCCGGGGATGGACTTCACCAACGACGCCGCGGTGCGGGTAACCGCGCGCTGCTTCATCCACCGGCACCGGCAGCTGCGACGTAAACACGGCGCCATGCAGAAATCCAAAGGTGAGCGCAAGAAACAGAATTACGTAACGCCATTCGACGGGTGCCACCCATCGCCGCACCGCAGCCGCGAGCAGCAGGGACGGCAGCGCGATCCCGATGAACGTCATCGCAAAAGCTTTCGTACGATCTTGCCGAGCGGCGTCCGTGGAATCACAGGCACGCGCCGAATGCTCCGCGCACGCTCGAAGGGCAGCACGCGTTCATTGAAGGCTGCTGCGATCGCCTCCGCATCGCCCGAGGCGACAGCGAGGGCGATGACATGGCCGAGCCGAGCATCAGGGACCGCCATGACAGCTGCATCGGCCCCGAGCTCGGCGAGGATACGGTCGAGGCGGGAGAGGTCGACGGACTCGCCGCCAATCTTCATGAAATCCGCGGCCCGACCCTCTACCCGCACAACACGACCCTCGAGCGAAGCGATGTCCTCGGTCACGAACCAACCATCGTTCTTGGGATCGTGAAAACCGTCCTCCGTCGCGTAGCCGGTCAGTAGTGCGTCACTGCGCAGCGCGAGCCGGCCGCTCTCTTCAATCCGCGCCTCAACGTGGGTCAGTAGTGCAAGCTCTCGCGACTCCAGTGACGACGTAGCGACCTGCGAGCAGCACTCCGTCATCCCGTAGCTTGGCAACAGCGGCCACCCCAGCCGCACCCCCTCGCGATAGAGCTGCTCCGACAGCACCCCCCCACCCACAATGACGCCACGCAGCGATCGAGGCGCAACACGACCGGTGCGAACGATGTCGCTCACCTGCGCAGGGACCAGCGCGGTCAGCGACGCGCCCTCCTCGATGCTGCGCACGATACGTGCGCCAGAAAGGAATGCACGGGCGTCGATCCCGAGGCCGCCTACGTGGAACCGCGGAAGAACATTGCACCAGACATCGCTCGCATCGGACCCCAGGTGAAGGTTCACCGCGGCGGCGGATACCAGGAAAGCACGTTTCGACAACGCGGCGAGCTTCAACGAGCCACTCGTTCCCGAGGTGGACAGCCACAGATGACCAGGAAGATCGATGAGCATCGACTCCAGGCGCCGCCGTTCCGCGTCCGGCAGACGCGGGTTGAGCAGCACGTGCGACTCCGAACTCAGCCAGTCAATGTTCACGTCGTCAGCTTGTTCGACCGGATGTTCCATCCACGGAGTCACCACGGTGTCATTGTGACGATTCCGTCCGTCGGTCGGGCATGTTTTCTGGCAGGCCGGATGTCGATCACATCATCGAGCCGACCACGAAGAGCAGGCCGAACGACCACTGCAGCGCACTTGCCATTCCCAGACAGCGACTCAATTCCGCACCGCGGCTACGCGCAGAACAGACGATGACCGCCACAGCCAGCGGCAGCGACAGAAGTGCGATCAGCAGCGTCCACCGCGTCTCGATCCAGGCGATCAGTACCACGACCACGAATGGAGCAAGCGCAAACAGCGCGATCTCCACCCGCGCGAACGTCTCGCCGAACCTCACGACAGTCGTGCGCTTTCCGGACCGACGGTCCCCGTTCACGTCACGCAGGTTATTGATCACCAGAAGCACCGTCGCCAGCGAGCCGGCAGCGAAACCGGCCAGCAGGGCCGCGGGCGTCAGCTGCAGAGAGAGCACGTAGAACGTCCCGCCAACCGCGACGAAGCCGAAGAAGATCAGCACGAACACTTCGCCCAGACCGCGGTACGCGAGGGGAAACGGTCCACCCGTATATGCGTACGCAGCGGCAATCGAGGCCAGCCCGATGACGAGCATCGGCCAGCCCCCGCGCACGATCAGCGGCACCCCGCAAGCGGCCGCACCCGCGAGGCAGAGATACGCGCCGGTCATGACGGACTCCGCGCTCAGCAGTCCCGCCTGCGTGACGCGCACAGGCCCCACCCGGTCCTCCGTATCCGCACCTTTCTTGAAATCGAGCGCGTCGTTGATGAAGTTCGTCGCGATCTGGATCAGCACCGATCCCATCAGCGCGAAGGCGAAAATCCACCACGAGATCGCCGGCGGCTCATGAGAGGCGAGCGCGGCGCCCATGAGGACCGGCACCACCGCCGCGGAAAGCGTCTTCAACCGTGCGGCGAGGAGCCAGTTTCTCATGCGTGGGTAACTGGTTGCTGGTTGCTTGTTGCCTGGGCGAGATCGCCCGAGCCGCGCCACAGCTGGAGGCCGCCGAAGCCGATGATGTCTGTTGGCTCGACGATACGCTTCGCCGATGCCACAGCCCCGAGCAACCAGCAACCAGGAACCAGCAACGGCCTCATCACGGGAATCTCTTGAACTTCTTGAAATCCGGTTTCCGCTTCTCCACGAACGCGTCCCGCCCCTCCTGCGCCTCCTCCGACATGTAGTAGAGGAGCGTCGCGCTGCCGCCGAAATCGAGTAGACCCATCTGTCCGTCGCAATCGGCGTTCATCGCGGCTTTGAGGAAGCGCAACGCCATCGGAGAAAGAGCGAGCATCTCGCGACACCATTTCATCGTCTCTGCCTCGAGCTGCTCGAGCGGGACGACCGTATTCACAAGGCCCATCTCGAGCGCCTGCTGCGCGTCGTATTGCCGGCAGAGGAACCAGATCTCCCGCGCTTTCTTCTGCCCGACGATCCGCGCGAGATAGGACGAGCCGAGCCCGGCGTCGAAGGAGCCGACCCTCGGCCCTGTCTGTCCGAAGCGCGCGTTGTCCGCGGCGATCGTGAGGTCGCATACGACGTGGAGCACATGGCCCCCGCCGATGGCGTAGCCGGCGACCATCGCCACCACCGGCTTGGGCATGCTACGGATCTGCTTCTGCACGTCGAGGATGTTCAGGCGGGGGATCTTTTCTTTCGGATCGACGTACCCGCCCTTGCCGCGAACCTTCTGGTCGCCGCCGGCGCAGAACGCATCCGGCCCCTCGCCGGTCAGGACGATGACTCCGATATCGGAATCGTCGCGCGCCATGTCGAACGCGACCTTCAGCTCGGTCACCGTTTTCGGCCGGAACGAGTTCCGGACCTCCGGCCGATTGATGGTGATCTTCGCGATCCCATCCTCGGTCGCCTCGTACTTGATGTCTTCGAAGTCGTGCAGCTTGCGCCACGTCTCGGCCGTGTGCTCGTGAGCCATAGAGCGCGCACGTTAATGCAAGTCGAAGAAGAGGCGCAAACGCGCGACGAGCGCGTCCGGCTGCTCCCACGGCACGCGATGTCCAGCATCCGGACAGATCCACAGCTCCGCGTGCGGCAATCGCGCGACGGCGCGCCGTGCGATTCCCGCGTATCTGGTATCTCGCTCACCCGCGATCCAGAGGATCGGCGTCTCGATCGTTTCGAGGTTCGGCGGGGGCAGCACGGCGGGCGACTGTTCGCGCAACTGACGCGCGAGCTCTACGCGATCGAAGTCCTGCTCGCGACGCAGGGCGTCATGTCCTCCGAAGACTTCCTGCGCGTTCCACGATCGCATCAGCGACGACCACGCCTCCGATTCGAAGCGTCGCGCCCACTCCTCATCGCGCGCGCGACGCCGCGGATCATGCGCGTTGATTCCGGCAGAAATGATGGCCGCTTTTCGGAAGCGCTCATGCTCGAGGAGCCGCAGAGCGAGACGGCCGCCCATCGAGTAGCCGAGGAGCAGCTCGCCTTGATCAGCGCTGTGTTCCCACGGCAGAAAGTCCCAGTCGCCTGGCAGGCCGAGGAAACCCGGAAGCGTGCGGATCACCCGTTCGACTCCATCTCGCTTCCGCTCGATGTCACTCAGGGCAGGCTCCGTTCGACTCCATCTCGCTTCTGCTCAATGTCGCTCAGGGCAGGCTCCGTTCGACTCCATTTCGCTTCCGCTCAATGTCGCTCAGGGCAGGGCCCATAGTGCGTCGTACTGTGCCCACACGCGTTGAGACGCCTCTGCGCCGGGACGAAGCTCCGTGACGTCGATGTTCCACATTCGCGCCCAGTCCGCGAAACGAACGTCGTGTGCGTTCTCGATGATCCGCTCCCGAAGGTGGGGATCCATCGCTCGGAGCGAAGCAACGCGGCCAAAGATGCGGCCACCGCCGTTGTTCACGACGATGACCTGGCATGGTGCGTCGAGTTGCGGTGCGATCCACGGCGCGCCGAGGTCGTAGATGGCGGTGAGGTCCCCAACGACGCAGACGTTGTGGGCGTTCGGCGCTGCCCATCCGAAGAAGGTGGAGAGCTGGCCGTCGATCCCATTCGCTCCACGATTCGCCTCGTACTCGAAGGCGCGCGGTTCGCGACTCGCGGCGAGGTCCCATTCGCGGATGGGCAGACTGTTGCCGAGGTAGACGCGCGAAGCGTGCGGCAGCCCCCGCGAGAGCTCGCGTACCATCGCCAGCTCAGACTGTGGCTCCTCGTCGAGAATGGCCGCGAACCGCGTTGCGAAGTCGAGGTCTTGCGCGAAGAAGTCGTGGTCGCGATCCCCATCTCTGGACGGCAGCGCCTCGATCGGGTAGACCTCACCGCGCGTGAGTCCTGCGAAAGGCAGGTCGCTGAAGTGCATCACCGGCAGCTCCAGAGTCTCCAGATCACGCCAGAAGCGAAGCGTGGGCACATTGCCGATGCGGATCACAGAGTCGAAGTTTCCGCGCGCGATCATACGCTCGCCCGAAACGATCAGCGGGAGCTCGCCGGCCTCCCGAAGTCCGGAGAGCGGCTCGGCGTAGACGGGAGCGTTGAACGCCATCGCGAAGCGTTTCACGCGCTCGCGATGCTCCCTGGCCACCGCACCGATGATGACCAACGGCCGTGCCGGGAGCACAGGTGACGTGGAGTGCGTGCGGGGCGACGGTGCCCTCGAGATCGAGAGTGAGCTCACGTCCTGCGGCACATCAAACTCTTCGAGCTCGACGTTGAGGTGCAATGGTCCGCGTCGCGTCCAACTCTCCGCGGACGTTTCTGCGTAGACACCGAAGATCCCCTCCTGCTCGATGGACTGCGGCGCGCCCGTGCCGCGGAATCGCGCGGGACGATCCGCGGAGATCAAAACCAACGGAACACCGGAGTAGAAAGCCTCGACCGCGGCGGGAAGCATCTCTGCGACCGCCGTTCCCGACGTCGTCACGACCGCAACGGGTTTGCCAGTCTGTTTGTATCGTCCGATGGCAAAGAAGGCCGCAGAGCGCTCGTCGACAAATGAGAACAGGCGCGCGCTCGAGGCGCCGAGGACCGCGAGGAGCGACGCGTTGCGCGAGCCGGCGCAGACGCAGAACTCCTCGACGCCGGCGGCGCGCACCTCCTCGATCACGTGCGCTGCGCGGATGTTGCCCATGTCTGCGTCTCGATCCCGAAGAGCACCTTCACCTGATCGCGCTTCTGTCGCAACTCCTCGAATTCGCGCTCGAGCTGGCTCTCCGCGAGCAGACCAGCGCCCGAACCGACGCGGACCCGTTCGCTGTTCCACTGAACATTGCGGATTGCCACAAGGGCCAGGGCCGAGCGGTCTTCCCGCTCGATCCCGAACGGCGCCCCGAACGAACGGCGTTTCACACCGCGATCGGCTTCGCGAAGCCAGCGCTCGCCGGCGGGCGAACGCGGCGAGACTCCGAGTGCCGCTGTCGGATGAAGCCTCCGCACCATCTCCGCGAACGACATCGCCTCGGAACCCCCACTCTCCGCGAAAAAAATCGGCGTCATCAAATGCGCGATGCCGGGCAGCCGCAGGAGCCCCAGGGGACCCACTTCGATGTTACCGAACGGGCCGAGGCGGCGGACGATGTCGTCGACCACGAGGCGATGCTCGCGCCGCTCCTTCGGGTCGCCAAGAAGCTCCTCGGCTCGCAGCACCGGACGTGTGCCGGCCAAAGCCATCGTGCGGTATCCGCGCGCTTCGGCCAGGAACAGCATTTCAGGCGTGGCACCAATCATCCCGTGCTGCGCGTAGGAATAGCCATACGCCCACAGTCCCGCCGGGAGCGCGGCCAGGCGCGTGATCAGCGCATGCCACCAGTTGCCTCGCCGCGCAACGCGTCCCTTTTCGAACAGGACCGGCACGATCTTCTGAAAGTCGCCGCGGGCCATCCTCTCGCGCGCAGAGGCAAAGAGCGGCTCGAAGTCGTCGATGGACAGCGGCTCCCACTCGATATCCGGGCTCTGTCCTGGGTCAAAGCGCGCGGCGAGTTCCTCGAACGACAGCTCCTCCCACTCCGCCGGATGCCGCCAGGGGTGCGGATCATCGAGGAAAAAATCGCTGACATAGAATGCCGGCCGTTCCGGTCGCCGGAACGGGAGCTGTTCGAAAGGACCCCACCCGACCAGCACGCGGCCGGGGGACGTCTGAATGAACGCGAAGTCGCGCATCGAGCGTGATTGTATGAGAAGCAGGTTGGCGGTTGGCAGTTGGCGGTTGGCGGGATACCCGCCGCCCCCCGCGCTGCCTCGTCGCCCTCCTGCGGCAAACGCCAGCCCATGACTCCTTACTCAGGTCCCGACCCCAACAGGATCCGCACGATGTTCGCCTCCATCGCGCGTCGGTACGACCGTGCGAACACGATTCTCTCCGGCGGCGTTCATCATTTGTGGCGACGCAAGGCCGTGCTCTGGTCCGCCGTGCAACTCGGCGATCGCGTCCTCGACTGCGCGACCGGTACCGGAGATCTCGCCATCGCGTTCCGCAAAGCGGTGGGCGATGGGGGACGCGTCGTCGGAACCGACTTCGTCCCGGAGATGCTCGAGCTGGCACGTGAGAAAAACCGCGACGTCGAGTTCGAAGTCGCGGACGTGACCCGCCTTCCCTACGACGACGCGCAGTTCGACGTCGCCAGCATCTCCTTCGGCATCCGCAATGTGAACGAACCCCGAAAAGGCATCGCCGAAATGGCGCGCGTGGTGCGCAGCGGCGGGCGGGTGATCGTGCTCGAGTTCGGGCAGCCCCGGAACCGCCTCTTCGGCGCCCTGTACGACATCTACACGCGTCATGTGATGCCGATCATCGGCGGCGCGCTCACGGGCGAACGCGATGCATACGCCTACCTGCAGACCTCCGCCGGACGCTTCCCGTGCGGCGACGACTTCGTCGCGCTGATGAGGGAGTCCGCGGACTTTTCCTCCATCGAGGCCGTCCCGCTCACATTCGGCATCGCCTATCTCTACAAAGGTGTGAAGGCGTGAGCGGAAAGCGCCGAGCATCGAGGGCCGGGAGCCGGGAGCCGGGCAACCAGTTCCAGGTCTACAAATTCGGTGGCGTGGCAGTTGGGAGTGCCGACGCGATCCTCGCCGCGGTGAGACACGTACAGCGCGCCGCACCCGGCGTCGCCGTGGTCGTGTCGGCCGCGAACGGCGTGACCGACATGCTCCTCGACGCCGGACAAGCGGCGCTGCGCGGCGACCGCGATCGCTACCTCGCCGCGGCTGCGCAGTTCGAGGCCCGATACCTCGAGCTTGCGTCGGGCGTGGTCTCTCGCTCGAAAGAGCTGCGTGCGATCATCACGGAATCGACGAAAGAGCTGCGCGCGATGTGCGACAGCATCGCCATCTTCCATGAGAAGACACCTCGCGCCAATGACGCACTGGTCGCTCGCGGAGAGCGGGTGCTTGCCCGGATCTTCACCGCCGCGCTGACCGCGCACGGCGTGGACGCCGTCTACGTCGACGCGACGGACGTGATCATCACCGAGCTGCGACTGGGCAGCCTCTGGCCGGACTTTCTCAAATGCGATCGTGCGGCGAAGAAACAGGTGCTGCCTCTTCTCGCCGCGGGACGGGTGGTCATCATGCCTGGCTTTCTCGGCAGCGGTCCGCAAGGGGAGATCGTCACCCTTGGACGCGGCGGGACTGACTTTTCCGCGGCCATCCTCGCGCGGAGTATCCACGCGCGTTCAGTGACCCTGTTCAAGGAAGTCGACGGCCTGATGACCGCCGATCCGAAGAGCGTCCCATCCGCACGCCTGCTCACCGAGCTGCACTACCGCGAGGCGGCCGAACTCGCGTTCTATGGCGCAAAGGTGCTGCATCCGCGCACGATGATCCCGCTCGTCGAGCGGCGGATCCCGCTGTTCGTGCGCAACACTTTCCGGGAGAGCTCCATCGGCACGCGCATCGCCGGCGACGTCAAGCCTGGCGCCTATCCGGTCAGAGCACTCACCGCGATCCATCGCCAGTCGCTGATCTCGATTGAAGGCTCGGGAATGATCGGCGTTCCCGGCGTCGCCGGTCGCGCCTTCACTGCGCTGTCGAATGCGGGACACTCGGTGACGATGATCAGCCAGGCCTCGAGCGAAGCGAGCATCTGCTTCGTGCTGCCCGAAGGCGAAGCAGATCACGCGTTGCGCGCCCTGACCGAGGCCTTTGCGCCCGAGCGCAAAGCGAAGCTCATCGACCGCATCGCCGCCGAAAAGGCCATCGCGCTCATCGCCGTCGTCGGCCTGGGCATGCGCGGGCGGCCCGGGATCGCCGCGCGCACCTTCTCCGCGCTCAGCGGCGCTGGAGTCAACGTCGTCGCGATCGCGCAAGGCTCGTCGGAGCTGAACATCACCGTTGCGGTGTCCGAGGTGGACGCCACGCGGGCGCTGCAGGCACTTCACAACGAGTATCAGCTCGACAAGCTCCATCCGCTCGCGGACACGACCGGCCGCGAATCGAAGCTCACGCTGCTCGGGTTCGGTCAGATCGGCCGCGAGCTCGCCGTGCAGCTCACCGCGCAGGAGAAGCATCTGCGGCAGGAGCTCGGACTGGACATCGCCATCATCGCCATCGCCGATCGCTCCGGCGTCAAGGTGGAGCCGAACGGCTTCCGCCCCTCGAGTCTGCAGAAACTCGCGAAACAGAAAGCTACCGGAGCACGACTGTTCGACGGCGGATCCCTGCTTTCGATTGCCGAATTGCAGAAGGCGATGGAAGAGGAGTTATGGCTTCTGCCATCGCATCGGCCGATCCTCGTCGATCTGACCTCCGAGGAGACGGCACCGCTGATTCAGAAGGCTCTGGAGAATGGATTTCACATCGTCCTCGCGAACAAGAAGCCGCTGGCCGTCTCGCAGCTTGCGTTCGACGAGCTGATGGAAACTGCGAAGGCTCGTGGACTTTCACTTCGTTACGAGGCAACGGCGGGTGCAGGACTGCCGGTGCTCGACACTCTGGCGAAGTTGCAGGAGTCAGGCGATCGCGTGGAGACCATTCTTGGCGCGTTCTCCGGAACGCTCGGCTTCATCATGAGCGCGCTCGAATCGGGAACCCGCTTCAGCGAAGCCGTGCGTGAGGCGTGGAAACTGGGATACACGGAGCCGGACCCGCGCGACGATCTCTCCGGCACGGACGTGGCGCGCAAGGCTCTGATCCTCGCTCGTACACTGGGCCGCAGGCTGGAGCTGAGCGAGATCGCGTTGGAATCGCTGTTCACCCAAGAGGTGGACGACGACACCCCGGCTCGCTTCGTCGAAAAGCTCACCGCGCTCGACGACGTCTTCGCGGAGCGCGTGGCGCGCGCGAAGAGCGAGGGGAAGGTCCTGCGCTACGTGGCGAAGATCGCGCAGCGCTCGATCCGCGTCGGAGTCCAGGCGGTCGATCTCGCATCGCCCCTCGGGCGACTGCGCGGGACCGACAACACGATCGTCATCCACTCGAAACGCTACGCGACGAATCCACTCGTTGTGACCGGCCCCGGCGCCGGGGCCGCGGTGACTGCGGCGGGGGTGTTGAATGACATCGTAGCCATCACGATGCACGAGCGGCGAAAGGTCTCGCGCGGATGAAAGCGGCCGCGTACGCGCCTGGCTCGATCGGCAACGTCGGGCCAGGGTTCGACGTCCTCGGCCTCGCCGTTGACGGCATCGGCGACACCGTGACCGTCGAGCTGACGCACGAGTCGTGGCGCATCGACGAGGTGACCGGCCGCGACGCGGAGATGGTCCCGCTGATCCCCGAGCGCAACTGCGCAGCCATCGCCGCGCACGCCTACCTGAAGCCATTCGGCTGGAACGCCGTCGTCTCCATTCATAAGGGGCTGGCCATGGCGGGAGGGATGGGCGGGAGTGCCGCGTCGAGTGTTGCAGGCGCGTACGCCGCGGCGCTGGCATATGCCGGCAGCGCAGGCGGCGCCGTGGGGTCAGACCCCATTGCGCTCGTGGCGATCATCGCGGCGGCACTTGAAGGTGAGGCTTCCGTCGCGGGACGCCACCTCGACAACATCGCGCCCAGCGTCGTCGGTGGACTGGCCTTGTCGCGCAGCGTCGATCCGATCGACGTGATCAAGCTGCCCGTCGTGGCCGACTGGTGGATCGCGCTCGTCACACCACGTGTTCGCATCCGCACGCGTGAGGCACGAACGCTGCTTCCCGATCGTACCGAGCGCGCGGAGTGGATCCAGCAGATGGCCAACACCACGGCGCTGGCTCACGCATTTGGGACCGGTGACGGAGAACTGCTTCGCCGTTCGCTCGACGATCGCTATGCCGAGCCGCGACGCTCTTCGCTCATCCCGCACTTCTACGCCGTCAAGCAGGCGGCCCTGGAAGCGGGTGCGTTTGGCTGTTCGATCAGCGGCTCCGGTCCGACGCTTTTTGCCATCGCCCCGGACCAGGAGACCGCGAGACAATGCACGCTGGCCATGGAGCAGGCCTTCGGGGGCGACGCATCGAAACATGTCGGCGCCATCGCCAGGGAAGGAGTGAGACGGGTTTGAGTGAGTGGCTGGAATGCATCGCCTGCAAGTCGCGCTACGCCGAGCTCGAAGTTCGCTACACGTGTGATGCGTGCGGCGACCTGCTGAGCGTCGAGCGCGACACCCGGCTGGATCGCAACTCGTTCGATGACCGCCGCTCGTCCTGGGCGCCCATCGACGTGAGTGGCGTGTGGCGTTTCCGCGAGGCTGTGCTCAATCTCGACCGCGTCGTCACGCACCCCGAGGGAGGGACCCGGCTGTACGAGCGCGAAGGACTGCTCTACAAGCACGAAGGGGAAAACCCGACGGGATCGTTCAAGGATCGTGGGATGACTGTCGCCGTCACGCAGGCCGTGCGGGTCGGGGCGAGCGCGGTTGCATGCGCGTCGACGGGCAATACCAGCGCTTCGCTCGCCGCTTACGCGGGCCAGGCGAAGCTGCCGGCGATCGTGTTCGTGCCTTCCGGCAAGGTGGCCAGCGGCAAACTGGCGCAGACGCTCGCCTACGGCGCGCGGTGCCTGCAGATCCGCGGCGACTTCGACGCCGCCATGCGCCTGGTGCGGGAGGCCTGCGACAAGCTGGGGATCTATCTCGTCAACTCGATCAATCCGTTCCGCATCGAAGGGCAGAAGACGATCATCTGGGAGTTGCTGCAGGACCTGCACTGGCAAGCTCCGGACTGGATCGTCGTCCCCGCGGGAAACCTAGGCAACACGAGCGCGTTCGGCAAGGCTCTGCGTGAAGCGTTCGCGCACGGCTGGATCGCGAAGATGCCGCGGCTCGCGTCGATTCAGGCGCATGGCGCGAACCCGTTCTTCCGCGGCTACCTCCAGTCTTTCCAGACGCGTCAGCGGATGAGCGCGGAGACGATTGCCAGCGCGATCCGCATCGGCGACCCGGTCAGCTGGAATCGCGCGGTGATGGCCATCGCCGACACGAACGGCGTGGTCGAGGAGGTCACTGATGACGAGATCATGGCCGCCAAGCGCACCATCGATGGGCTGGGCCTCGGCTGCGAGCCCGCGTCCGCGGCCACTCTCGCCGGCGTGCGCAAACTGCGGGCGGCGGGTGTCATGCGCGACGGCGAGCAGATCGTGTGCGTGCTCACCGGCCACATCCTCAAGGACCCGGAGGCGAACTTCCGCGCAGAGAACGTGGAGGAGATCGACGCCACCATCGAAGCGGTGGAACAAGTGCTCGGCAGCTTGTCGTGAAGTGGAAGTAGTGATGAACTTCCGGTGGAGCGGTGGGCTTCTAGGAGTCTCTCGCGGCAGAAAATCGCCGCTGGAGGCGGCGCGTAGGGTAGCCGGAGGCACCTCGGCCATGTTCGAGGACTCCGAGGGGAACCTGATCCTGAGCTCGTCGCGGTGACACGCGCGCGCTGACTGGCGCGCGTGTCCCCCGAGCTCTTACGCCTTGAGATGCTTGTTGACCAGGGCCGTCATCTCGAACATCGAGACCTGGTCCTTGCCGCCGAAGATGACCTTCAGCTGAGCGTCGGCGTTGATCATCCGCCTGTTGGTTGCATCCTGCAGGTTGTTCTTCTTGACGTAATCCCACACGCGCTTGGTGACTTCGCTGCGGGGAATCGGCTCGTTTCCGACGATCTTCGAAAGATCCGCACTTGGTTGTACTGGGGCGGAAAGACCCTTACCGCCACCCTTCGATCCTGTTGTCGATGCCATGAATTGTTACCTCGCGTTTCAGTTTTCGTTTCGAGGGATTCTTGCCGATTCACGCGGGCGCGTCAAACCGGGCTTCCGCAGGGGCTGGAATCGCCCATGCACGGAGGAGCGTTCGCAATCAACGTACCCAGGAGGTTCTCTGTCCATGAAGTCGCTTCGGATTCTTTTCCTCTTCGCTCTCGCTCTTGCCCTCGCTCCCTCTCTTCTGGCCGCTGAGTTCGGCGTTCGCGCCGGCCGTTACGACGAGTCTCGAGAAAACTTCGTCGGCGCCGAGATGCTGTTCGACATCGGAGCGCTCAACATCAACCCGAACATCGAGTACTCGCTGGCGGAGAACATCACAGCGGGCTCGGCGAACCTGGACGTGACCTTCGACATCGGCCAGTTTTCGCGCGTGTCGCCCTACATCGGCGCCGGCGTCGGACTCTCCTACGTGGACGATGACTTTGGCGACAACAGGACCGACGTGCTCGGCAACCTCATCGGTGGCATTTCCTTCGACCTCGACTTTCTGAAGCCGTACGCACAGGTGAAGTACTTTCGCGTCCTCGAGGATGCCGACGGCGAGACGTCGGACGATCTCGCGCTCACGGTCGGGTTGCGGTTCTAAATTTGTTGTCGGCTGTCGGTTGTCATGGCTTTCGACGCGCTTCGGCCGGACAACTGACAACCGACAACTGACAACATCGGAGCTCCTACCCTCCCTCAGCGGTGGCTGGCGTGAGGAGGCGATCCTCGCGCACGCGCACGATCGCCCTCCACACGAGGTAGAGCGCGAGCGCGATCAGCGATGCGGAAGTGATTCCGTTCACCATCGCCACGGGATCGATCGTTGCGCCCGAGAAGTTCGCAATCGTCAGTCTGACCAGTGCGTAAAGCGTCGTCACCAGTACGAACAGCATTGGCAGGAGCGTGAAGGCGATGGTCTGCCGGCGCTGGTGCAGCCACACCGTGATCGCGAGCAAGGTCAGCGCGGCAAGTAGCTGATTCGAAGCGCCGAAGAGCGTCCAGAACTTGACCCAGGTCCCGGGGGGAGCGAAGGCGACGAAGTAGACAGGAAGTGCGACGGTCATCAGTGTCCCCACCCAGGCGCCGAGACGCGTCGGCCAACGGAAGAGCTCCTGCACGATGTAGCGGCCCAGCCGCGTGGAGACATCGACGGTATCGAAGACGAACGTGGAGAACGCCATCGCGCCGAAGGTGATCGCGAAGTTCCGGTACTTCTCGCCAATGATCAGCGTCAGGAAGTTGCCGATCCCATTGCCATAGATGGTGCCCGGCTTGAGACCGGTCAGGTCCCCCTGCGCGACGATCATCACGGTCACGATCGCGATCAGGGCGACGAACGCTTCGGCCAGCATCCCGCCGTAGCCGATGACCCGGACGTGCGTCTCTTTGTCGATCTGCTTGGACGTTGTTCCGGAGCACACCAGACCGTGAAATCCGGAGCACGCGCCACACGCGATCGTCACGAAGAGGAACGGGAACAGGAGGCCGGTGGCGTTCCCGGAGTCGAACCCTTTGAACGCCTCCTGCTTGATCTCGTATCCACCGAAGAAGATCCCGATCACTCCCAGAGCGAGAGCGAAGTACAGGACGAAACCGCCCAGATATCCTCGCGGCTGAAGCAGCGACCAGACAGGTACCATAGACGCCACGCAGCAATAGGCGAGGATGAGCAGCGCCCACCACTTTGCGTCGAGGATGAAGTACGTCGAAACCTTCGTTCCCAGCCAGACCACGAACAGCGTGCCAGGGACGAAGATCACCGTCACGAGCCACAGCGGCGGATTCAGGTATCGCTGTACGAGGCCCATGACTACGGCGATCGCAAGATAGAAGATGCTCGCTGCCGCCACCGCCCCGCCCGGATGGAACGGCGTGCCCGCCGCCGCGAGCTCCTCAGTGCCCGTGACGAAGCTCGACGCGGTGATGTCCGCAAACGCCACGATCACGTACACCAGCGCGAGCCAGATGAACACCATCATCGCCACGCCTGCCCGAGCACCGAGGTGCTCGCGAGTGATGTCGGCAATCGAACGGGCGCCGTGGCGGACAGACGCTGCCAGCGCCATGAAGTCGTGTACCGCGCCGATGAGCACGACGCCCAGTCCGATCCAGAGCAGGCACGGAAGCCAGCCCCACGCCTGACAGGCGATGATGGGCCCCGCAATCGGGCCCGCCGCAGCAATCGCAGCGAAGTGCTGTCCGAACAGATAGAACGGCTTCGTTGGCACGTAGTCGACGCCGTCGTTGCGCTCATGCGCCGGAGTGATCGCCGTGGCGTCGAGCCCCACCAGCTTCGAGATCCAGGAGCCGTACCAGCGGTACGCGAGCACGATCAGAGCAAGAAACACGACCGCGATGAGCGCGAGTTGCATGGCCGCATTCTAAGGGCCGAGGGCCGAGGGGGGAGGGCCGGGGGGGGCCGAGGCACGGGGAACGGGGCGACGCCACGGGCACGCAACGATGAACGACGAGGTTGCACTCGGACCACAAACCCGCCGCCCTCGTCCCTCAGCCCTCACCGCGCCAGCAGGTCCTCGTACTCCTTGTGCCGCTTGATGTACGCCTCCACGTAGCTGCATTGCGGGACGACGCGGAGGTTCTTCGCGCGTGCGTGATCGAGTCCGTACTTGACGATCTCGCCGGCGATGCCGCGGCCGGACAGCTCATCCGGCACGATCGTGTGGGTGAAGACGATCCGATCGGGGCCTTCGAGATCGTATGCCGCGTAAGCGACATGGCCGTCGATGGTGGTCTCGAACTGCGTCTGCTGCTCGTTGTGGCGAATGTCGTGACTCATGCGCGGGCGATGTGCAAGTCGAGCGCCGCCTCCAGCATCGCACGGGGCTGATCAGGCTCGACCGGCCATCCGAGGTGGCCCAACGCGGAGGCCAGCGTTTCGCGAATGCGCGCTTCGTCCAACGAAGGCAGTGGGAGCGCGCCATCGCGCTTTCCGAGCTTGGCGCCGTCCGCGCTCAAGACCAGCGGCAGGTGCGCATAGCCCGGCGTGGGAACCCCGAGCGCTCGCTGCAGGGCAATCTGCCGGACCGTGGAGTGCAACAGATCGGCGCCGCGCACGACCTGCGTGACGCCCTGCTCGGCATCATCGACAACCACTGCGAGCTGGTACGCGAACAGGCCGTCCGCGCGACGCACCACAAAGTCTCCGGAGCGTCCCGCGACGTTCTCCTCCATCCTGCCTGCAACCTGATCGTCGAACGCGAGCACGATATCGGGCGAGCGGAATCGGACGGCCCGCGCCTGCCTGCCCGTGGCGATGCCGTCCCGACACGTGCCCGGATACACGGGCTCCAATCCGAGCGGTGCCGAGGGTGCACGCTGCAGATCCGCGCGCGAGCATGCACAGTCGTAGACGAGCTTCTGCGCCTGCAGCGCCATCAGTGCATGCTCGTAGAGTTGAGTTCGACGCGACTGCCACACCACCTCCCCATCCCACTCCAACCCGTACCGGGTCAGCGCCGTCAGGATCTCCTCGGCCGACCCGGGAACGACGCGGGGCGTATCGAGATCCTCCATACGCACCAGCCACCGCCCTCGTTCGGCGCGCGCGTAGATCCACGAGCCCACTGCCGCCACGAGGCTGCCGAGATGGAGAGGACCCGTGGGAGACGGAGCGAAGCGCCCGACGGGAGCGAGGTTCATAGGCTCATAGGCTCACAGGAGTGAAGCACGAAGCAATCCCCCCCTGAGACTGTGAGACTGTGAACCGAGTCTTCGAGTCTTCGAGTCTTCGAGTAGTCCTAAACTCGTAAAGTCTCAAAGTCGCAAAGATCGTGGCGTTCCTGCTCTCTTGAAACTTTGAGGCTTTGAGTCTTTGATACTCCCCTCGAAGACTCGACGACTCGACGACTCGAAGACTCGCAGGCCCGCATACTCGTAGACTGACCCATGCACGTACGCATTGTTCTGGTCGAACCGCAGGACGCCGGCAATGTCGGCGCTTCCGCGCGGGCGATGAAAAACTTCGGCTTCACCGATCTCTGGATTGTCGGCGGGAAACAGCGCGTCGATGACGTGTCCAGCTGGTGGGCCGTGGGGGCCAATGACGTGGTTGACGCCGCGACTCGCGTGACGTCGCTCGCGGAAGCACTCGTGGACTGTCATCTCACGGTCGCGACAACAGCGGTACGCGCGCGGCAGGTATACGAGCAGCTCACGCCTGCCGAGGTGAGTGTCATCGCCGCAGGGCAGCTCAGCGGGGAGCACCGACTGGCGATCGTGTTCGGCCGGGAGCGCTCCGGTCTCACCAGCAACGAAGTGATGCTCTGCCAGCGCACGGCCTCGATCCCCACCTGGCCGGAGTTCGCGACCATGAACCTGGCCCAGTCCGTGGCCATCTTCTGCTACGAGCTCGGCAAAGGCCTGCGTCCCGCAGTGGAAGCCCGCGATCCTGCGCCGCATCAACTCGCGCAGAGCCTCGCAACCCATGCGCGCGCCCTGCTGCACGAGAATGACTTCTTCGGTGAGAAGGATCCGGACCGCTTGTGTGCCGAGCTGAGGGCCATGGTCGGGCGTGCGGGTCTGTCCACGCGCGAAACGTCGCTGCTGCTCTCGATGGTCAGGAAGCTTGCGAGGCGACGCAGTAGTCCCTGAGCGGATCGCTCGCCAGCGACGGAAAGCGTATCTCGCTGCAACCCGCGTCGGTCACGCATTTGCCGCGCGCTCTTCTCACCACAAGCAGCCGAACTCAGGCGGGATGAAATGGACAGCGCGGATCTTGACCGAGGCCTTTGTCTCGCGCCCGAGATAAAGTCAGCGCATGTCCCGCCTTTTCACCCCGGTCACTTTTTCAGTGGTCAGTGTTCTGCTCAGCACCGTTGAGCGGAGCAGCGCAGACCACCAACAACCGGACACAGATTCACAGCTTGAGGATCAGCTTGGTCATGTCGTG
>JANMSA010000871.1:0-29198 GCA_031388865.1 Acidobacteriota bacterium
GTGATTCTAGCTGAGTTTCTTCTTCGAGAACCGTGCCTTGATCGTCTTCTGAGCTCTCGGGCCTGAACGCACCTTCGGCGTCGGTGACCGGAAGAACGTCCGCCGCGCCATTTTCTCCGCCGGCTTCGGCGCTCTGGATCGCGGCGACGAGGTCGTCGTTGATGTTCTCGCCGATGAGATCTCCGAACTCCTCGAGCCGCGGCAGATCGCGGATGTCGTTCAGACCGAAGTGCACCAGAAAGTCTCTGGTCGTGCGATAGAGGAACGGGCTGCCCACGACATTCTTCCGGCCGGCGACGCGAATCATCCGTCGCTCCAGGAGCGTGCGGATGGCGCTACCGGAGTTGACGCCGCGGATCTCGCCGATCTCCGGCGCCGTGATCGGCTGCCGGTACGCGACGATGGCCAGCGTTTCCAGCGCTGCGAGTGAAAGGCGGTTCTCACCCTTCTTTGCAAAATACTTCTTCAGCACTCCGTCGTGCTCTGCGCGCGTGGTGAGACGCCATCCGCCTGCGGCCTGCTCCAGCATGTACCCGCCGACATGCTCGTCGAGGATGCGCTTCACTTCATCGAGTCCCGCGCTCACCGCCGCCGTCGTCTCATCCAGCGAATCCGCGAGATCGTCGACCCGCACGGGGTCGCTGCTCAGAAAGAGGATGGCCTCGAGGGCGGCGCGCAGCTCTGTTGATTCCATTGGCATGTCTGATCTCACACAACGCGGAACGATGGATGATGAAAATGAACCGAGACTGTCGCTGCCGCGTTCACCGTTCAACGTTCAACGCTGCTAACTATTCTCGAACATCCTGAACGTATCGTCATCGATCTGCCTCTCGGCGCGTTTGATGAGGATCTCGCCGAAGTGGTCCCCCTGCTGCAGGCCGATGCCGCCCAGGCGGACCAGCTCCAGCATTCCCAGAAAGACGGCGATCAGTTCGTTGCGATCGCGTCCTTCCAGGAACCAGTGCAGGCGGATCGGCGACTTTTCCTGAAGCTTGAGATAGATCTCACGCATCTTGTCGGAGACCTTGTGCACGACGCGGTGCATCTCGATGGCCTGCGGGTGGTGCTGGCGGTACCGGACCAGGGCGGTGCGGAACGCATCGATGAGGTCGAAGAGGCCGACGTCCGTCATATCGACGTCGTTCGGCTCATCGCTCCCGGGCGGCGGAACGCGCGGACGCGTCCACATCCCCATGCGCACCACATCCAGCTCAGCGAACGATTCGGCGACCGCCTTGAAGCGCTGGTACTCGAGAAGCCGGTCCACCAACTCCCGGCGGGGATCGTCGCCGGCGTCGCCTTCCGCACCCTCGTCGCGCGGCAAAAGCATGCGCGACTTGATGTTGATCAGGAGCGCTGCCATGTAGATGTAGTCGGCGGCGACGTCGAGATCGAGCTCGGTCATCGCGTTGAGGTATGCGTTGTACTGCTCTGTGATCAGAAGGATGGGGATGTCGTGGATGTCGACTTCGTGCTTCCGGATGAGGTGGAGCAGCAGGTCGAGTGGCCCATGAAACGTCGGAAGCGTCACCTTGTAGGCGTCCGATTCCTCGCTCTCGGTCATCCCAAACGACACCTCGGGAGTCTTCGGGACAGTCTGCGAGGGCGAACGATCAGTCTCCTGGTGCGCCGCGGAAGCTTCGCCATCTTCCGGACCCGGACCGATCGGCTGCTCGCTCACCTTTTCCGGATCGCTCATGAACGCAACTCGGGATAGTCGATCTTCATCGCGGCGCGGACGAGCGTCAGCGTCTCCGCCGCGCGCTCGCGTGCCTTCTCGTTGCCTTCACGCAACGCGTTCCACACGATCGTGGGATCACGCCCGATCTCTTCGCGGCGTACACGAAACGGCGCAAGCGCCTCGATCATGATGTCGGCCAGCAGCTTCTTATCCTGCACGCACCCGATCTGCGCGGTACGGCACTCATGGTCGACGCGCGCAATGGTGCCCTCGTCCGAAAACAACTTGTGAAACTGGACGAGATTGCAGATGTCGGGATTGCCTGGGTCCGTGCGGCGGATGCGGTTTGGATCGGTGAACATCGTCATCACCAGCGCGCGAATCTCGTCCGCCGTCGCGGTCAGCGGAATCGTGTTTCCGTAGGACTTGGACATCTTTCGACCGTCCAGCCCCGGCACTTTAGGCGTTGCGGTGACGAGCGGCAGCGGCTCCGGAAACACGGGGCCATAGAAGTGGTTGAAGCGCCGGACGATCTCGCGAGAGAGCTCGAGATGCGACTCCTGGTCCTCGCCCACCGGAACGTACGTCGCGCGGTACGCGATGATGTCGGCGGTCTGCAGCAGCGGATACCCGAAGAAGCCGTAGGTGTTCAGGTCCTTCTCTTCGAGCTGCTGTTGCTGGTCTTTGAAAGTCGGTACCCGCTCCAGCCACGGCAGCGGCGTGACCATGGAAAGAAGCAGGTGCAACTCGGCATGCTCCTTCACTTCCGACTGCAGGAAGATCACGGACTTTGCAGGGTCCAATCCGGCGGCGAGGCAGTCGGCTACGGCGTCGAACGTCGCCTGCCGCACTCTCGACGGGTCTGCATAGTCGGAGGTCAGCGCGTGCCAGTCGGCGATGAAGTAGTAGCAGCGATACTGGTCCTGCAACTGCACCCAGTTGCGGACGGCACCGAAGTAGTTTCCGAGGTGGACGCGGCCCGTCGGACGGAGGCCGCTGAGGACGTACTGAGGAGACTGATTCACTGAAAGCTCACGCTGGTTGCCTTGAAAAACGAGCGCGCAGTGTAGCAAACCCGGCTTGTCCGCCGAGGGTGTCACGCAGATGCGGCTCAGTTGACGCCGGCGATGACGTGAAACATGCCGTCGAGGTCGGTATTGTCCCCTTCGAGAAGCAGCAGCGACTGACCGTCCGGGAGCGCGGCGAAGGTGTTGACCGACGGCCGCGTGAACAGCTCCGTGAAGCGGGGATCATTCCATTGCCCCTCTGGCCCGGGAACCACGCTGATCATCCGCCCATTGTTCGAGACGTAGAAGAGCTCACGACTGTCTGCGCGCCACCGGGCCATCCGTCCCCCGTTGTTCGAGATTCGCAGGCGGGGCGATCGGTCATCATCGAGACGCTTCATGTAGATCTCGTTGACGCCGGTGGCATCGGAGACGAACGCGAGCCACTGGCCGTCGGGCGAGACCTGCGGTTCCACCTCCGCAAACCTGCTGTTCAGAAAGGGCTCGATCTTCCTGGTCTTCATCGAGAGGCGCAGGATGTCTCCTCGCGTGACGGGATTGCGATTGGCGATGAACAGCGTCTGACCGTCCGGCGTGAAGCTGTTCGGCATGACGAACAGCCCGGGGGGCGTCAGCGTCTCGGACACACTCTCGGAAAGGTTCCGCCGCACGATGAAGGGCGCGCTTCCGCCTGGTGTGTGCGCATACACGATGCTCTGTCCGTCGGGCGACCACACCGGGAAGACTTCGGTGCCCGGTTCCGAGGTGAATCGATCCTTCAGGCCGCGCGCGAGGTCGTATATCCAGATGTCGCTGAGGCGCGTTCCCGTGTTGACGATCGCGACGGCCGCCCGGCGCCCGTCCGGGGAGAGGGAGAGGTGAAAAAGGCCACCGTCGACTTCGAGCAGTTTCGTTTCTCGTCCCTGCCGATTTGTGATCGACAGACGCCCACTGCTGGTGTCGGTCAGGTAGATCACGGTGCCGGTGCCGCCGACATCAAAAGCCGCACGGCCGTTGATGTAGGTATACGAGACGTGATCCGTCAACGGAAGCGGATCGCCGATCATCACGCCGTTGCCGGGATCGAAGCGGTGGGAGAAGAGAGTCCCGTCCCGGACATAAAGGAGACGCTCGCCGCTGGCTCGTACGTTCGACACGTTCCGCAGCAACACGACCCGTCTCGAGGATCCGAGCTCGGAGAGGATCAGCTCTCGATCGATGGAATCTTTGCTGAACGAAAGGAAAAGGAATCGCTTCCCGTCTGGCAGGAGGAGCGGCCAGGTCTGACGCCATTCTCTCGGTGAGGTGCCGATCACCTTGACAGGAGCTCCGCCGGTATCAGCGACCCGATGGATCTCTTTGCGGCCATCGGGGGCGTCCACGAAGAGGATGGTGTTTCCGACCCACGACCCGATTGCGCCCGACACGCTGACTTCACAGAGAGCCTCCGGTACGGCTCCTTTTGCGACCCTGATCTTCCACAGCTTTCCGCGCGCACTGAAGCCGATCCAGTTGCCATCACTCGACCAGAAGGGCCCGAACGCCCCCTCCGTTCCGGGGATCTGAGTGATCTCGAATGAATCGAGTGACCTCAGGTGAATCGTGCGCGGGTGTCCGCCAAGAAAGCAGAGCGTCTTTCCGTTCGGCGAAATCGCGAAACTTGGCGAGTCCGGAGCCTGGAGTGGGCGCTTGTCGGATGGTATGGCAATCTGCGAGCGCAGCCTGGATGGCTGCGTCGCTTCCGGCGTTCCATTGCGAACGACGGCCCACGTCAGAACGCTGGCGAGGACTGCTGCACCGGCGGCAAGAATCGGCGCGGGAACAACGCGCCGCGGAGGCGTGGCCGCCTCAGACGAGCTCGAGGTCTCGGAAAGCCACTGGAGTTGCCGGCCCACGTCATGCGCTGTCTGCCAGCGATGCTCCCGCCTCTTCTCCAGTGCCGTGAGGATGATCCGTTCGAGCGCCGCGGGAACCGCCGGCTGCAGGGAGCGGAGCGGGACAGGATCGCTCGTCAGAATCGCGCGCATCAGAATCGCGCGCGATTCGCCCTTGAACGGGCGCTGCCCCGTGGCCATTTCGTACAGCACCACGCCGAGTGCGAAGATGTCGGCGCGATGATCGGCTTCTGTCCCTTCGAGCTGCTCCGGTGAGAGGTACTGGAACGTGCCGACGATTGTCCCTTCGGCGGTCAGCGGCTGCACGGCCGTCTCCGAATGGGCAGCGCGTGAAATCGCGGAAGGCGAAGATTCCACGAACTTAGCCAGCCCGAAGTCGAGGAGTTTCGCACCGGCCGCGGTGATCATGATGTTGCCCGGCTTGAGATCGCGATGCGTGATGCCGGCTCGATGCGCATGTGCGAGCGCGTCAGCAATCTGTGCTCCGTAACGGGCGACCTGACTGAGAGGGAGCGGACCGCGCGCAATCCGATCGGCCAGCGTCTCTCCCTCCAGCATCTCCATCACCAGGTAACTGTCATCGCCGTCCCTGCCGACGTCGTGGAGAGCGCAGATGTTTGGATGCGAGAGAGAGGAGATCGCTCGCGCTTCCCGCTCGAAACGGATGCGCACACCTTCATCGTGAAGAACGTCGGATGGCAGGACCTTGATCGCGACGGAGCGTTCGAGACGCGTGTCGCGAGCCCTGTAGACCTCACCCATTCCACCGGCTCCCAGAAGGGAAAGCACCTGGTATGGACCCAACATCCGGCCGCTGTCGATGCTCATGGGGGTGTTGATTGATGATACCGGACTCGGCGCCTGATTCCTGAAACGCAGCGGATCGCAGGCGGTCCGATCCTCCGAGCCGACGATGGTGTTGGAACATCAGATACCGAGAATGTTGGTGAGCATGGACACGAGCATCCGCCGAGGTTGCGCGCTCTGGTGATGGGGGGCCCGACTCGACGACGAGGCACCGCCAACGGACAACGGACCGATGAAAACCGATTACCGCGACGTCAGTCCCGTTCCGTCGCTGACGGCACCGGAACGCCCAACAGCGTGCGGGCGAGCTCGCCGGCGTGAGTCAGATCCGCGTTGACGACCTCGATGGCCAGGTCGCGTGCCTTCTCCATCAGTTCAGAGTCGCGCACGATGTGGCCCATACGGAAGCGCATTGCACCCGACTGGCGCGTGCCCAGGAACTCGCCGGGTCCGCGAATCTGGAGGTCCTGTTCCGCGACCTCGAAGCCGTCGCGCGAACGTTCGAACGCGGCCAGGCGATCCTTGGTCTCACTCGCCACCTTCTCCTCACGAAGCAATACGCAATACGACTTCCGCTCCCCACGGCCGACCCGCCCACGAAGCTGATGGAGTTGCGACATCCCGAAACGGTCCGCGTCCACGATCATCATGATCGAGGCATTCGCGACGTCGATGCCCACTTCGATCACCGTCGTCGCCACGAGGATGTCGATCTCCCCCCGTTTGAAGCGCTGCATCGTCTCCTCTTTCTCCTCTGCTCTCATCCTTCCATGCATCATGGCCACACGCCGGTTCGGGAAGCGCTTCTGCGTGGTCTCGAAGCCGCGCGAGAGCGGCTTGAGGCTGGTCAGTTTTTCCGACTCCTCGATGATCGGGTAAACGATGAAAGCCTGCGCTCCCCCTGCCGTCTGTTCGTCGATGAAGGCATAGACTCGCTCCACCTCCCCAGACGTCCTCACCGCCGTCGTGATCCGTTGCCGCCCCGGTGGAAGCTCGTCGATCACGGACAGCTCCAGGTCGCCATAGACCGCGAGCGCGAGCGAGCGCGGGATCGGTGTCGCGGTCATCACCAGGATGTCCGGCATCTCTCCCTTGGAAAACAGCTTCTGACGCTGTTCCACCCCGAAGCGATGCTGTTCATCGACGATGGCCAGCCCCAGCGACTGGAAGCGTACTTTCTCCTCGAGCAGCGCATGCGTGCCGACGACGAGCTGGATGTAGCCGTCACGCAGGCCCGCCAGAAGGGTGCGCCGCTCGCCGGCGCTCGCCGAGCCCGTCGCGCGAGCCATCACCACGGAATGGTCAACTAGTTGACGGATACGCTGGTAGTGCTGCTCGACCAGGATCTCCGTCGGCGCGAGCAGCGCAACCTGATGGCCGTTGCGGATGGCGATGATCGCCGCGATCAGTGCGACGATGGTCTTTCCGCTGCCGACGTCGCCCTGCAACAGGCGATACATGGGACGCTCCGAGCGCAGATCCGCAACGATCTCGCGTAGCACACGTTTCTGTGCAGTTGTGAGGCGGAACGGAAGCACACGCCGCACCTCGTCGCGGACATCGTCATCGACCGTGATGGTCCGCGCCTTGGTGCTGGTTTCCTCGGACGCTCGGCGCACCCGCAGCGCAAGCTGCAGGGTGAAGAACTCCTGCAGGATCATCCGTAGATGCGCCGGAGATCTCCGCCCGAGAAACTGAGGGGTCAGTTCGGCCGGCTGATGCAGTGCGCGAATGGCGTTCGACAGATCAGTGACACCGAGGCGCGCACGAACCTCGGTCGGAAGCGGATCGGGGAGCAGCGGGAGCGTGTCCAGCGCGGCGGCGACCATCCGTCTGAAAACTTTCGGGGGAATGTTGCCAACCTTGGAGTAGATCGGAACGATCGCTCCCTCTTCTTCGTCCGTCCCTTCGAACTTCTCCCAGTCCGGACTCTCGATCGTCAACGGCCCATACCCGCTCACCCGCGGGGCGCCGAACACTGCCAGCCGGTCTCCGCGCTGAATCTGGTCTGCGAGGTAAGCCTGGTTGAACCAGATCAGCTTGACCGAGCCGGTGCCATCCTCGAGGACCGCCTCGAAGAGGCGCATGTGCTTGCGGGGAGACACTCGCGCGTGCGCGGAAAGGATCCGACCGCGCAGCAGCACCGGCTGATCGATCGAGCGGCCGAGGTCCGCGATGCGGGCAGGGTGGCGGCGGTCCTCGTAGCGATGAGGGAAGAAGTACAGGAGATCGCGCAGGGTGGACAGCCCCGCGCTCCGCAACAGCTCCGCCCTCCCGCTTCCGACGCCCTTCAAGAACTGGATGTCGCTGTCGGGTGTGGCGATGGCTGAAGGCACCTGCCTATTGTGACGGAGGTTGATTCGTGTTGGTGGAGTCTACGTACGGTAGTGCTTTGTGGTCGGTTGTCGGTTGTCGGTTGTCTGGGCGGATTCGCCTGAGGAAAGCTCGCGGGTTTGGAGTCCGTTGAATCAGTTGTCGGGGACCCCTCGCGCCGAGTCGGAGGGTGTCGTCCCGGCCGGGCTTTCATTTGATGGAAGTTGTCTGCGGAGTAACGCTGAGTAAACTAAACGCGAAGGGCCGTCCAGCGGAGTCAGCGCAGACAACCGACAACTGACAACCACCAATCAGTCGAACACGGCCTTCATCGCGATCAGCCCGATCTTGACCAGATCGCCGTTGTGCATCGTCACCGGAGTCCCCGTGGGGATGCGCTGGTCGTTGACGTAGGTGCCGTTGACGGTGCCGACCTCCTCGAGGACGTGATAGTCGGTCCCCGAGCGGAGGATCTTCGCGTGCCGGCGCGATACGGATCGATTGGTGTCCACGGGCGTGAGATCGATGTCCGGAAGGATTCCTGTGACGGGATCGGCACGGCCGATTGTGGTCTCGTCGCCACTGCTGAAGGGAAAGACGGTTCCAGTGACCACGTCGACGAGCCGATGGCTCGATGCCTTCTCCCCGGGCGCGATGATGGTTCCGTCCATGGCGGAGGCGTGCTCGACATCCACCTCACGCCCGGCGAGTTTCTCGAGCAGGGTATTCGCCTCACGGAGGCGTTTGGAGTACTTACGGATGATACGTACCGCCACTTCGGGATTGCGGCGGAGCATTTCGTCGAAACGCGAGCCGTTGATGGCGACCAGCTTCACGTCCGTGACTGCACGAGCATCCGCGGTACGAGGCAGCGCCTCGAGGACGGCCATCTCGCCGAAGAAGTCGCCCTTCTCCAGCCGGGAGAGAACGTGCGACGCGGCCCCGAGGTGCTTGATGATCTGGACCTCGCCCTCGTGAATGATGAACATCTCCGTGCCCAGGTCGCCCTCGGCGAAGATCGTTTCTCCCGCCTGATACGACAGTTGCGAATCGCGCACGGGATCTTTACTCCCGCCTCCGGTCGTTTTGAAGACGGCTTTCACCGGGAACCTGGTCTCAAAGGGCAACGGCGGTCTCGCTGATGATCAGGCGCATGGCGGAGGTGCTCAGACGGACCTTAGTCCCGATGGGCATGAGTAAGTTGTTTCCATGGTGACCGAAGGGGAGGTTGCCGACGACCGGGATTCCGAGCGGGACAAAGAATTCGCGCAGAAATGCGCGCATTTCTCCTTCATCCCCACAATCTTTGAGACTTCCAACCACGACCCCTCGGATGTGGCTCATTCTGCCAGACAGCCTCAGGTGGGTCAACATACGGTCGAGGCGATAGAGCGGTTCGTCGACGTCTTCCCAGAACCAGATTCCGTCGTCAATCCAGAAGTCGTAGGGCGTTCCCACGAGCGATGTCGTCAGAGCCAGACACCCGCCGAAGAGGATTCCCTCCGACTCGCCCTCCGCGATGATGTCTTCGCTCGGAAACTCGAACTCGAGAGGCGCCTTGCCGGAGAGCATGGACCAGAGCCACGATTCGTTGAACGGCGACAATCCGTTGCGGAAGTCCAGGTTCACCATCGGCCCGTGAAAACTGCCCAGATTTGCCTGCGTCGCGATGGCCTGGTGGAGGGCCGTGACATCGCTGAAGCCGATGACGGGCCGAGGATCATCGGCGAGGGCTCGATAGTCGATGCTCTTCAGGATACGCATCGCTCCGTATCCGCCGCGCGCGAAGAAAAAGGCGTCGTACTCCGGCGAGCGGAAGAACCGGTTCACCTCCGCAGCGCGCTGTTCGTCAGTGCCGGCGAGGTAGCCGCGATACGTGTATGCGATGTTATCCGCGAGGGTGACGCGGTATCCCCGTTTTTCGATTGCGCGTACACCCTCGACGATGTTCTCGAGTTTGGAAGGACCAGAGGCCGCGAGGATGGCGATATGGGCATTCGGAGGGAGCGCGCGCGGCTTGATCAACATTTCGAGTGGGCAGTATGCAGCAGTCAGTACGCAGGAGAAAGAGACAGCGAATCTTCTGCCTGATCTGCTGCCTACTGCGTACTGCCTACTGCGTACTGCCTACTGCGTGCTGCCTACTGCGTGCTGCCTACCAGAAGAAGCGTGGAGCGGACCTGTAAGCCGAATTTTGTTCCCTCCGTTTTTCAACGAAGGGTGAAGATCATTCGTCTGCCGCTCGCGTTACCGCGGCGGTCAAGCAACCTACCCGAACGCTCAATTGGACACGGGCGAGTCCTTTGCGTCCCTATTTGGTCTTGCTCCGCAGGGGGTTTGCCATGCCGTCGACACTCACGTGCGACGCGGTGCGCTCTTACCGCACCGTTTCACCCTTACCTCGCTGACCTCGCGGTGTATTGCTCAGCCTGCGGTCGGCGGTCTGTTTTCTGTTGCACTTTCCGTCGCGTCACCGCGCCTGGCCGTTAGCCAGCCTGCTGCCCGTAGGAGTTCGGACTTTCCTCGGCCTCACGACCGCGATCCTCCGGCCCGCTCCACGCAATCGAGCATAACAGGAGCCAGGCCGGAAAATTCTTGCAGGTAAATGACTCACGATTTAAGTACTTAGTAAGAATGTCGGCCTGCCGACATCAAAATTTCAAGCGATTTTTGGGATCGGAAAAGTATTCGTCCCAATCGGCTCCGGGCGCATCTTCTCTGCTCCCCGACTCGTCCATCTCCCGAATGAGAGTCGCGGGAGCGACGATCTCCACCTGCCTGCGCTGGACGCGGGCAGCGAGTCCTCGATCCGAGGTCACCACGGTCCAGCCGCGACCGTTGGCAGCGCGCTCGACGATGAGATCGTCGGCCGCCCGGGATCCGCTGAAAGCGACCGTCACCGCCCCCAGATTCTTCGCGAAACTGTAGGGCTCAGACCCGTCGAAGACGCAAGTGACTCGTGTGCGCTTCGCCCGCGCAAAACTGGCTAGCATCCTCACCAGACCGCGCTTCGAGTCATCGCCGTGGCGATCAACATTCATCGCCCCAAGCACGTTGCTGCCGTCGACCAGGTAAGGCATCGTACAGTCCTCCCTACCCGGACCTTCGCTTCGCTCAGGGTTTCGGGAGCGGCACCGGTTTGACCGCTGCGCTCGAATCACGCACTCCCGCCGGGACGGTGGCGAGGGCGCGTTGAGCCTCGTTACGCGCCGCATAATGGCCCCAGAACACGCGATAGCAGGCGCGTTCTCCGATGGTCTGCGGCACGAACCAGACGTTCTCTCCACCACTGCGTACCAGTTTCTCCACGTTGGCAGGGTCGCAGAGGATCTGAATCTGGACCGTAAACTTGCCCTGCGGATTCGCCGCGTACTCACGAGCCTGATCATCGAGCGGGGTTCGGCCCGACGCTCGAGGGCGCACCAGAGGCAGCGCGTCAACGCCCTCCACGGGAGGAAGGACGGTTGCCGGAGAAGCTGGGGTGGAAAGGGGGAGCGTCTCCGGCGCGATTGCCGTTTCGGTGACGGGGACCATGGCCTCAGGCTGCTCTGCTGCCGGCTGCGGAGCGGTCTTTCGGGCTACAAGAACGGGAGGAGCAGGCTCCTGTTGCTGCTTCTGCCACCACTGAAAGCCGCCGTAAGCGACGGCGGCGAGAATGGCGATGGTGATCAACGCAATGAGCAGTCCGTAACGTCTTCCCTCTTTCACTTTCGCCTTCTTCGGGAGTGAGGAGCCAGCGGTTGAGGCGGCAGGCGTGGATGCCCGCTGCGCGGTCTCGATCTGGGCTTCATCAAATCCCCACTGCTCTTCCTTAGTTTTCCGGGTCGGGTCGAATACGGCCGGAACAGGCGCCACGTCTGGCTCTGGCGGCGCGCTCCACTCGGGCATTGCGGAGCTCATGGGCACAACCGCAGGCACAACCGCTGTTTCGTCCGGCATGTCCCACGGGCCAGGCGGAGGGGTGATGGTTGGCGGCTGTTCGAACGACGTCGAAGGCAATTGGAGCGTGGGTTGGGACAGTGCTGCTGTCTCGTCAGACTGGAATGCGGGCTGGTCGTCCCAAAGGTCCGCTGCGTCCGCTACCCCCGCGGTCGCGAAGTCGTCGACTAAGACTTCGGAAACTCCTTGAGGTTTGCCTGTTTCGCGAAGGATGCCCAGCGTCATCAGGGCATGCAGCAACTTGTAGACGTTGAACGCGTCGCGACCTGATGCCGAGGAGACTTCCGCCGCGCTCCGCGTGCCATCGATCTGAGAGACGATTGCCTCTGCGTCTTCATTGAGGCCGAGCCGGCGGAAGACGTCTTCGAACTCGGAAGTCTTGGCGAGCACGGCCGCACCACTACCGAGCGCGCGGTCGAACTTCTGCCGATCCTGCTCGGTGACAATCAGCTCGACCAGCAACTGCGGTAAGGGAAAGAGAGTTCCCTCATCGCGCTTCGGCAGGTAGTCAGCCACGATCGTGAACGATCCCTCGGTCCATGCTGCGATGGAGCGGATGACTCCGACAACCTGGACGCGGCGAGCCCAGGTGAGCTCCTTGCGCGTGATGTAGCCGAGGTTGAGCATCGCATCGCCGAGCGTCTCGCTCTCCTTCCGGCGGGCCAGAGCCTGTTTGACGTGCTCGCGCGACACTTTGCCTGCGCGCATGAGGATCTCGTCAATCGAATCGGCACGGTCGTTGGTGCTCGCCGAAAGGACGTCTCCACTTTTGAAATAGATGATCTTGATGATCCCGTCACTCTCGAATCGAATGGCGCCCGTGAATTGCTCACGCCAGAGCTCCACGAGTCTCTCGATGAGATTGATCTGGCTGATTTCGCCTTCCAGCATGAACCGCCCCGCCCTTTCGAATCGTTTCCTGTGATGGTCGCGGGGATTATCGCATCGAATGGTTGGCGGTTGACGGTTGACAATTGGCGGGAGAAAACCGGGATTTCTTCCCTGCAGACAGACAGCCATGACCTGCAAAGTGATTTAAGGGTTCATGGTCTGGTGCTGACTGGCCGGTTCGTGTTCAATCGTTGGCAATTCACGGGAGGAGCGAGGGCTCCCCCCATCAACCGCCAACTGCCAGCCGCCAACCCTTCAGGGGTGCAGCTCGTCCCACAACGACTGCCCTACTTTGCGTCCCAGCACGTTCACCAGGTCCTGAGCGGAGGCCTGCTTGACCGCGGAGACGCTGCCGAAGCGCTCGAAAAGAAGTCGCTTGCGTTTTTCGCCGATTCCCGGGAGGTCGTCCAGTTCGCTGTGCAGGGTGCGTTTCGACCGCCGGCGGCGATGCGACGACACGGCAAAGCGGTGGGTCTCGTCGCGCACCATCTGCAGGAGCTGCAGCGCAGGATCGTGGCGGTCGAGTCGGATCGGCGCATCGCGACCGGGGACGTAAATCTCTTCCTCTCGTTTCGCCAGTCCCGCGATGAGGATCTCCCCTACGCCGAGCTTGTTCAGTGCCGCAAGCGCTGCGTTGAGCTGGCCGCGGCCTCCGTCGATGAGGATCAGGTCGGGCAACTCCTTCCTGTCTTCGAGCACGCGTCGATATCGCCGGTCCACGGCCTCGGCCATCGACCGGAAGTCGTCCGCCCCGATCACTGTCTTGATATTGAAGATCCGGTACTGATTCTTGTCGAACCTGCCGTCGTCGAGGACCACCATCCCGGCGACGGAGTCCGTCCCCTGGATGTTCGAGATGTCGAAGGACTCGATCCTGCGGATCTGGTGGTCGCCTGAGCCTCCGGCCTCACCGAGAATCTGCCCAAGTCTCTGTGCAGCGACCGCGATGCGGTCCTGCGTCGACTTGCGGAAGCGCGACTCATGAGAGAGTCTCGCGTTGCGGTTCGCGAGCTCGATCCGATCGACACCGCGGCCGCGCTGCGGCACGCGCACCTGTACTTTGCGATTCGTCTGCGCTGTCAGCCATTCGTTGATCAACGCTTCGTCGTCGACGTCGAAAGGGATCAGGATCTCGCGTGGGATGAACAGGTTGTCGAGGTAGTAGCGCTGCAGGATCTCGGAGAGGAAGTGTCCGGGCCGGTACTCTCCGACCTTCTCCCAGAACAGCTCGCGCCGATCGACCACGCTTCCGTCGCGAATGACGAAGAGCTGCACCGCGACGTCGCTCCCCTCTTCGTACAGCCCCCACACGTCCATGTCCTCGTCTTCGGCCGACACGATCTGCTGCTCTGCCTGAATGCGCTCCACGGTGCGAATCAAATCGCGGTAGTAGGTTGCAACCTCGAAGCTCTCCTCTTCGGCCGCGCGATACATCCGTTTCCGCAACCGTTCCTGCAACTCGCGCGACTTGCCCGTGAGGAACAGCACCACGTCATCCACCATCTCGCGATACTCGGGCGTCGTGGTCAGGCCGACGACACACGGCCCGAGGCACTGATGCATGTCGTAGTACAGGCAGGGGCGCGTCAGAGCGTTCTTGCCTTCGGTGATGTCCAGATCGCAGCTGCGCAGCTTGAACTGGTCGGCGACGAGCTTGAGGATCCGCCTTGCGGTCCCCGCGAAAAACGGACCGAAGAAGAGATCTCCTTTCTTGCGATCCACACGACGCGTGAAGACGACCCGCGGGTAGTCCTCCGACATCGTCACTTTCAGGTACGGGTAGCTCTTGTCATCCCGAAGAAGGATGTTGTAGCGCGGCTGGTGGGCCTTGATGAGGTTGTTCTCGAGGAGGATCGCCTCCAGCTCGTTGTTCGTGGTGACGAAGTCGATGGTGTCGATCTCGCTGATCAACGTCATCGTCTTGGCATCGCGCGCACCACGCCCTGCCAGGTAGGAGGTGACCCGGTTTCTGAGGTTGCGCGCCTTCCCCACATAGATGACCTGCTCCTCGGCGTTCTTATGGAGATAAACGCCAGGACGCTCGGGGATCTCTTTGAGGCGCGCCTTCAGGCGTTCGAGGCGATCGGACATCGGTGGCGGTAGAACAAGATCGGCAGCCGCCGTCATCCTGCCGGTTGCCGGAAGCGCCGCACCGTGTTCCACACGCCCGCGCAAGTGCAAGTTGCCTGGAAGTACGGAGGGATGTCCATACGTAATGAAACATCGCCACTCCCGTCGCGATATGCGCCGCGGCTTGAATTGCGGTGGGATGGATCATCGCGCGGCCACATCTCCCAGAAACTTCGTGGCCGCCGCGCGATACTCGTCCGACCATTCGTGACCCCCTTCGAAGACGCAGCCGGTGACGCGGGTGACCGTCTCCAGGAAGGTTGTATCCGCGGCCAGTTTCTCCTCGGTATACCAGTCGTCACGGGTGCCGCGGCCGAGAAGGACGGGGGGGAGTTGAACGTCGGGACGTTTCACGTCAGCGGGCACGTCGCCGCCGAGCATCATCAGACCGGAGCAGCGGTTGTCAGCGGCGGCGCGGGCGGCCATCGATGCACCCTGGGAGAAACCCGCAAACACGAGAGTGCGGGGAGCCGGGAGCGTGGCGAGTACTTTCCTGATGTACGCCAGATTGTCGGCGACGGCCTGCTCGCGATCGAGACTGGTCATCCAGCTCGCGACGACGTTGCCGGAGCGCGTATAGAAAGGATGCAGCGCCTGAATGGCCACGACCGACCATCGCTGGACTGCGGAGATGGTCTGCAAGGCGGCGATGTGAATCTCTGCATCCTCCGCGTACCCATGGAAGCCGACCAGCAGGCGTTCTGCGCCGCGATCCTCATACAGGTAGCGGCCATGCACCAGGGTCTCGATCGTTCCGGTCAACATATTGACCGGCCATTCTAGCTAGAATGCGGGCCGTGCATCTGATCCTGGTGATCCCCTGCTACAACGAAGAGCGCCGGCTGCCTGTCGAGGAGCTTCGCGCCTTCGCGCTGGAAGGCTGCCGGGTGGAGCTCTGTCTGGTCAACGACGGCAGCCGGGACGGCACACTGAGGCTCCTGGAATCGCTGCGCGCCGAGGATCCGCAACGATTCTCCGTGGTCGACCTCGAGAGGAACTCCGGAAAAGCAGAAGCCGTGCGCCGCGGCATCCTTGCGGCGATGGACCGTCACCCGGACCTGGTCGGGTTCTGGGATGCTGATCTCGCCACCCCGCTCGGCGAGCTGAACGACTTCCTGAACGTCTTTCGCGCGCGTCCCGAGATCGAGATGGTATTCGCCGCGCGCGTGCGTCTGCTCGGTCGCTCCATCAGCCGCAACCCGCGCCGCCACTACGTCGGGCGCGTGGGCGCCACACTCATCTCCTCTTCACTCGGCCTTGCGGTGTACGACACCCAATGCGGCGCGAAGCTCTTTCGAGTCGGCGGCGGCATGCGCGAGCTTTTCGCACAGCCATTTCTCTCGCGCTGGATCTTCGATGTCGAGATCATCGCGCGGCTGGTTCGTCAGCGAGGTCGCGATGCGGCCGCGCGGGCCATCTACGAGCTCCCCATCACGGTCTGGCACGACGTGCAGGGCTCGAAAGTGCGCTCGACCGACTTCCTGCGCGCGTTGAAGGATCTCTGGAGAATCCGTCGCGCGTACCGGACCAGGGTGGGCTCTCCGCACTAGTGTCGCGTCACGCTTGAAAGCGGGGGTGATTTGCGAGCGCCGGCGGGCTGGATGCGAGTCGCCGCGACGAGGCAATGCTGGGACATCGTTGAGAAGCGGCGGCGAAGCAGCCGGTCTGCCGTCGCCGCAAAGCACCCCTGTTTTCAAGCGTGACACGGCACTAGAATGGCGCTTGATGATCGACGCCCTGAAACAAGTCACCGACGCCTCCCTGTCCACTCTGGCTCGCGGCCTGACGGGATCGGAGGTCCTCAAGATCGCCTCGGAGGTGCGGGCGCTGACGGCCGGTGGACGTTCCGTGGCCAACTTCACAGTGGGTGATTTCTCGCCGACCGAATTTCGGATCCCGCGGCTGCTCGAGTCGCTCATCACCGAAAACCTGGCCAACGGACAAACCAACTACCCTCCTTCCGACGGCACCCTCGAGCTCCGCAAGAGCGTTCTCGAGCTCTTCCGGGACGAGCTCGGACTGATCTATCCCCTGGAGTCCACGCTGATCGCGGGCGGCTCGCGTCCGATCATCTACGCCGCGTATGCCGCTGTGGTCGATCCGGGAGACAAGGTCATCTACCCGACGCCGTCCTGGAACAACAATCATTACACCTATCTCACAGGGGGCGTACCCGTGGAGCTCGTCGTCGGTGCAGAGACGAACTTCATGCCCACGGCGGACATGATCCGCCCGCATGTTCGCGACGCGCGGCTGATCGCCATCTGCACCCCTCTGAACCCCACCGGCACCGTGATGGCTCGCAGTGAAGTGGAGGCCATCGCGACGCTGGTCGTCGAAGAGAATGCACGCCGCGCGGAGACGGGGCAGCGAGCGTTGTTCCTGCTTTGGGATCAGGTGTACTGGATGCTCACCTTTGGCGAGAACCGCCACTGGTCGCCGCCGCAGGTCGTGCCTGAGTCGGCGGCTTACACGATTTTTGTCGATGGTGTCTCGAAGGCACTGGCGGCGACGGGGTTGCGCGTCGGCTGGACCGTCGCTCCGCCTGCGGTCACCGCGCGGATGCGCGATCTCATCGGGCACGTAGGGGCGTGGGCGCCGAAAGCAGAGCAACTGGCCGTGGCCTCGTTCCTCAAACAGAAGGATGAGATGGCCTCCTTCCACGCGACGATGATCCGGGAGCTGCGGCTGCGTCTGGACGCCCTCTACGGAGGGCTGATGGAGATGCGCGAGGACGGATTGCCCGTGAACGCCATCGCGCCGCAGGGCGCAATCTACCTTTCTGCGCAGTTCGATCTCATCGACCGTTTCGGAACCAACGAGGCCATCCGAAAGTTTCTTCTCGACCAGGCGGGCTTCGCCGTGGTGCCGTTTCAGGCTTTCGGCCAGAAGCGCGAGGACGGATGGTTCCGTCTCAGCGCGGGCGCGGTGAGTGTGCGTGATTGCAAAGAAGGACTGCAGCGGGTCCGGGCGGCGCTCTCTTGACGGACTTCGAGGCACTCGCCGAGCGGGCGGATCGGGCCATGCGCACGTTTGCTGCGCGGAGCACGGCTCATGCTGTTTTCTCGCTGGTGCTCAGCTCACCCAACGTCCTGGATGAACTGGCAACGCTTCGTGGATGGTCTCGTCTGGGCGAGCGGGACTTCGTTTGCGCCTTCGGCGGACGCTCCGCGACGATCGCGGTGCCGCGCGCGTTCCCTCAGCAGGACCTGGCGCGCCTGATCACGCGCACGGAAGTGAATATCTTCCTGAGCGGCGGCACCGACGATCTGCTCATCCGCGAGCTGCAGGCACTAGCCCAGCGCGAGCTGCAGCGTCTGTTCGAAGAGAACGCCTGACGAACGCCAGCTTGCCGGAGGATCGACGACCCGCCGATCAGTTGTCGTCGTGCGACGGAGCACGCTCGTCAGCTGGCCCGCCGGGTTGAACAAACCCGCTGCTCAAACGAAGATGCGCATCTCCTTGAGCTCTTTCAGCCGGTCGCGGACCTCGCCGGCCTTCTCGAAATCGAGGTTCTTCGCGGCCTCCTTCATCTCCTTGGAGAGTCGGGAAATCGCTTTGTCGATGTCTTCCCCATTCTCGAGGCCGAGGCGTGACTTCTGTCCGGGAAGGGGGACGTCCAGGTAATCCATGTTGGCCATACGTACCAGGTCGGAGTCGACGGACTTGATGATCGACGCCGGCTCGATGCCATGCTGAAGGTTGTACTTTTCCTGGACTCCGCGCCGGCGCGTCGTCTCGTCGATGGCCCATCGCAGCGAGTCGGTGATCTTGTCCGCATACAGGAATGCGGTACCGTTGAGGTGGCGGGCGGCGCGGCCGATGGTCTGCGTCAGTGAGGTCTGCGAGCGGAGAAATCCTTCCTTGTCCGCGTCGAGGATCGCCACGGCCGAACATTCGGGGATGTCCAGTCCTTCGCGAAGGAGGTTGATCCCGATCAGCACGTCGAAGACACCCATGCGGAAGTCGCGCAGGATCGCGATGCGTTCCATCGTCTCCACGTCGGAGTGAAGGTAGTTGACCTTGATCCCGAGCTCCATCAGATACCGTGTCAGGTCTTCGGCCATGCGCTTGGTGAGCGTGGTGACCATGACCCGCTCCCCTTTCGCCGAGCGCTCGCGGATCACGCCGATCAGGTCGTCGACCTGCCCCTTCACCGGCCGGATGACGAGCGTTGGATCGAGCAGTCCCGTCGGACGGATGACCTGCTCGGCAAACAAGCCCCCGGTTTTGGTCAGCTCGTAAGCCGCCGGCGTCGCGGAGACATAGATGGCCTGGTTGACCTTTCCCTCGAACTCCTGAAAGGAGAGTGGCCGGTTGTCGATCGCGCTGGGGAGGCGGAACCCGTACTCGACCAGCGTTTCTTTACGCGCACGATCTCCACCCCACATGGCGCGTACCTGCGGAATGGTCTGGTGAGACTCGTCGACGATGAGCAGCAGATCCTTCGGGAAGTAATCGATGAGCGTGGGAGGCGGCTGACCGGGCTTGCGCTGGCTCAGATGCCTGGAGTAGTTCTCGATGCCGTTGCAGTACCCGAGCTCCGCGATCATCTCCAGGTCGAACATCGTCCGTTGTGACAGGCGTTGCGCCTCGAGAAGACGGTCATGAGCGCGCAGTTCCGCGACCCGCTCGTCGAGCTCGACGCGGATATTCTCCATCGCTTCCATGAGCCGGTCGCGCGGCGTCACGTAGTGCGTTCGCGGGTACACCGCCAGCCGGTCAACCGTGTTTCCAGAAGTCTTTCCTGTAATCGGATCGATCCGTGTGATCTTGTCGATTTCGTCGCCGAAGAACTCGATGCGCACGGCGTCGTCTTCATAAGCCGGCCACAACTCCAGCACGTCTCCCCGCACCCGGAAATTGCCGCGAGCGAGATCGTACGGCGTGCGCTCATACTGCATTTCCGTCAGCTTGCGCAGGTACTGCGTCATCGGTTTCTCGATGCCACGCTCGAAGAAGAGCAGCATGCCGTAATAGAGACTGGGCTCGCCGATGCCGTAGATGCAGGAGACCGACGCCACGATGATCACGTCGCGCCGCTCGAACAACGACTTGGTCGCCGCCAGCCGCAGCTTGTCGATCTCGTCGTTCTTGGTCATCTCCTTTTCGATGTACAGGTCGTTCTGCGGGATATAGGCCTCGGGCTGGTAGTAGTCGTAGTAGGAGACGAAGTACTCCACTCGGTTCTCGGGGAAGAAGTTCTTGAACTCCTGGTAGAGCTGCGCCGCGAGAATCTTGTTGTGGCTGAGGACCAGCGTCGGACGGTTGATCTTCTCGAGTACTTTGGCGATCGTGAAGGTCTTCCCCGATCCGGTGACGCCGAGGAGGACCTGATGCTGTTCGCCGGCTTCCACGCCGCTGACGAGCTGCCGGATCGCCTCCGGCTGGTCGCCCTGAGGCTCGAAGGTCGAGACTAATTTGAAAGACATGTCGGTCTCACCGTCCGCTCAGCGTTCGCGTTCGGACCGCGTGTTCGCCTTCTGCGCCGCCGCGGACACCTGCGAGACCTCGGCCGGAGTCATCTTCGCGTCGGACATGCTCTTGCGCATGGTCTGCAACACCGGATCGAGGGCGCTGACGGAGGCCTTGTGCTCACGTACGTTCTTCCGCAGCGCTTCGATGGCCGCCTCGAGGTTCTTCTTCTGCGGCTCCGTGACGTCTTTGGTGTACATGCCGCGCATCTCCCCCATGGTCATCCCGAAGACGAGGTCCATGAAGTCGGCCATGCCACCCGAGGCCAGCAAGGCGCCGCCCGCGAAAATGAGAACCAGCACGAGCAGCGACGCTGCGCCGCACCCATACGTGACCCCTCGCGGGAGCACCGCCCTGGGAGAGGGTCCGGAGTAATAATCGGCAGGCCAGGAGGAATGCCCGGGCGAGCTCGTTTCAGCCACGCTCATGACGGCCGAAAGGGTATCATGTGCATGCAACCTGTCCTGCTGTACATCAATCGACGGAAAGTGAAGAACTCGTGCATGCCTGCTCTCTCGAACGTAACGGTCCTCATTCTCGACGACAACCCGCTGGTGCTGAAGCTGGGCCGGGCGCTCCTGGAGCGCGAAGGCTCGACTGTTCTCACAGCGTCGAGTTGGATCGAGTTCAATCATGTCCTGGCCAGCAACACGCCAGACATCATCTTCCTCGACGTGAACCTGCCCAGCATCAAGGGCAATCGGCTCAGCGAGGTTCTAAAATCGCAGTCGAACAAGAAGGACATCCCGATCATCCTGATCTCGGATCTCCCCGAGCGCTCGCTCGAGGAAATGTTCCCGAGCTCCGGCGCGAACGCCTGGATGCGCAAGCCTCTGACCCGCGACAAGATCATGGAAATCATCACCCGCCACGTGCCGGCCGCTCGCTGACGATCGCTTCGCGGTGAGTTGTCGGGTTGCCTGGCGGTGATCCGGTGTTGGTGTTCCCCCGCCCGCACGCCCGTTGCCTCATCCACTCATTCGCGCTTCGGACCTGGGACAGGAGGCCGAGGCGTCGGAGCGGCTGTTGGCTCTTTTCACGAGGACTGGTCAGCAACGGGTGCGGGGGCGGGCGGACAACCGACCACTGACAACCGCGAGGCGAAAACGGCAACCGCGAAGCGGCAGAACACCGGCGAACGCGAAGAGCTCAGCGTCCGGACGTATAGGTCGTGGCCGTGGTAGCCGTGGTGGCTGCGTCGGGCGCGGGTGATTCGGCGCTCTCCCCCGCCTGGGCCGCTGCGTCGCTGGCGGGCTGCGAAGGCTCAGTTTCCTTCGGGGTGTAGAACGGGCGTTGAAGGTAGTAGGGCAGGTTGCTGACCTGTACCGACCCGCCGCTACAGTCTTTGTCGGGTTCCTGGCCGCCGATGAACGCCTGCATCACCACGCGTCCGCACGGGCCGGTCCCTCTGCGGCCGGTGTGCAGATCCATGGGGACCACGACGACTCCGGACGGCGCGTCGAAGTCGGCTTTCGCGATCCTCATCTTTTTCTCTTCGAACTCTTTGAAGATGTCGATCCAGATGGGGAGCGGAACGTCGGCGCCCGGGGCGCCGCCGCCGAGGGACTTCGAGGGGTCGTCGTAACCGGTCCAGACGCCGACGGAGTATTCCGGGGAGAAGCCGATGAACCATGCATCGGTGTAGCCGTTCGTTGTCCCGGTCTTGCCCGCGAGTGGATCCGCCAGCGTGTGCGCCGCGTACGCGGTGCCGCGATCGATCACGCCTTTCATCATGTACGCGAGCTCGTACGCGATCTGTGCTGAGGTTGCTTCCGATAGTTGCGGCGGCTGCTCCTCGAGGACCCGGTCCGTGTGATCCGAGATCTTACGGATGTAGCGCGGCTTGATGTACACGCCGCTGTTCGCAAATACGTTGTACGCGGCGGTCATCTCCAGCGGAGACACCCCCGCCGCGCCGAGTGAGAGCGATGGGTACTTCGGCAGATCGGAGGTGATGCCGCAGCGTCGGGCGAAGTCGATCACGCGGTCGCCGCCTGCCATCATGTAAGTCTTGACCGCGGGAATGTTGATGGAGAGCTCCAGCGACCGCTGGATGGTGACGATCCCCGCGTACTTGCCGTAGTAGTTCTTCGGCGCGTAGATCTGATTGCCCACAGGGATGGCCACCGGTGCGTCGAACAGCGTGTCCGCCGGAGTGAGCCCGGTCTCGAACGCAGCGCCGTAGACGAAGGGCTTGAACGAAGAACCGGTCTGCCTCCGCGACTGCACGGCGCGATTGAACTTCGACTGCTGGAAATCATAGCCGCCAGCGAGCGCGCGGATCTCACCAGTCTTGACGTCCAGCACGACCACCGCGCCCTGAACGAGCGGGAGCTGGTCGAGGCGCCATGCCACGACCTTGGTTTTGGCGTCTTCCTGCTGCAGGACATGCACGACGTCACCGCGCTTGAGAACCCCCTTCATGGTCTTCTTTTTCGTCCACGCCCAGGCCGCAGGTGCAAGCTCGATCCGGTCGCGGTGCAGCCGCACGGTGACTTGGTCGGTCGTCACGTCGAGGACGATTGCGGGATGCAGCTTCTCGAGGCCGGGAGCCTCGTTGCTCCAGCTCGGGTCGCGGTATGCCTCGGGATCCAGCCCCTCGACGACGAGATTGCGCGTCGGCCTCCGGAAGCCGCGGCGCTTGTCGAACCGGCGCAGCCCTCGCTGCAGCGCCGACTCCACGATCTGCTGGGTCTGCAGGTCGAGTGTCGAGTACACCTTCAGGCCGCTGCGATACAGGTTCTCGACGCCGAAGTCCTTGTGATTCTCGATGTACTGTCGGATGTCTTCGGAGAAATAGGCACCAATGTGCGGCGCCTCTTCCTTGAAAGTCCCGAGGGCGATGGGCGCCTGGACGGCTTGCGCGTATTGCGGCGGCAGAATCAGCTTCTCCTGCAGCATCCGGCGCAGCACATAGTCGCGGCGCATCTTCGCGCGGTCAGGATGCGTGAGCGCGCTGTAGTACATGGGTGAGCGAATCAGAGCCGCGATCACCGCGGCCTCAGGCAGGGTCAGCTCCTTTGCATGCTTGCCGAAGTAGAGCCGAGAGCCTGCCTCGACGCCGTACGCGCCGTGGCCGAGGTAGACCTGATTCGCGTAGAGCTCGAAGATCTGGTCCTTGGTGAAATCCTTCTCGATCTCGACTGCCAGGAACACTTCGTTGATCTTGCGACGGAACGTCTTGTCGGGGGTGAGGAACACCTGCTTGGCGAGCTGCTGGGTGAGAGTCGAGGCGCCCTGCACTTTGCGCCGCTCGATGATGTTCTTCAGCGCCGCTCTGACGATGCCTTTCGGATCGATGCCGCCGTGACGATAGAACTCCGAGTCCTCGGTCGCAATGATTGCGTCGATGAGGGCCTGGGACATCTCCTTCTTCGGGATCACGATACGCTTCTGGATCGAGTACTCGGCGAAGGCGGCCCCATTCCGATCGTAGATGCGTGTGATGATCGCCGGCTGATAGTCGGCGAGCTTCTTCACCGCCGGGGTGCGCACCGCATTCGCAAAGAGAAATCCGGCAGGAATCCCGAGCGCCCCTGCCAGGAGCAGCATCAGCAAGCGCGACTTGCCCCGTGACGGAGGAGCGGCGGGGGTGAGCTGGTGTTCGGGCACGTTGGAAGTTAACCATGGGCGAGCGTCCGTGTCATCCGGAGATCTCGCCCTGATGGCCGGTCGGCCGATGCCCGCCAGCACGACATGTGGTCGACTTGACCGGGTCGAGCGCTGACTGCGGAAGGGGAGCACGTCGCTTTTGGCTTCCCTCTCCCCGGCCCTTGTACAATCCCGCCGAACATGTCCGTCCCTTCACCCGTAGCCCCACCCCAGCCGGACTGGCCGCGACTGGTGAGCGAGTCGATCAAGCAGCATGGTCCCTGGCACACCTATTCGAAACTCGTCGAGGCCAAGGGTGTCTACCCCCAGGACCTCTCGCTGCGCGGCTACCTGGAGATTGTGCGCAACGCGATCGTCCGCGATCTCCTCGCCCATCCTCGAGGTGTGCAGGCGGTCCCGAAGATGAGCGCAGAATTCCTCACGAACTTCGAGCGCTTCAACCTCAACGCGCAGGAGGGCTATCTGGTGTCGCTCATCGATGGACGTCTGGACATTCAGAAACTGATGATCCTCAGCCCCTTCGACTCGTTCACGACGATCTTCATTCTCGCGAAACTGCAGAACGAGCGCGCGATCGTGGTTCCGCAATGAAAGGGTGGCCATGAGTTTCGCCGGGTCCTTGCTCGACCAGTTGCCTACCTCGATCGCCGCGATCGCGGAGAACGGGGAGATCCGCTACCGCAACCGCGCGTTCGACGAGGCGTTTGGATCGGACGCTGTGAGTTGGATCCGCGAGGCCGCCCGCGCTGTCGCCGGCGAGCGTGGCTGGCTCCAGGGTTTCTTCCTGGCCGGCGAGGACACGGTTGATGTCGAGATCGAGGGGCGGATCTACCGCGTCGATCGCATCATGCGGGCGGATGACGATGAGGGCCCGGCCGTGGCGCTCGCTTTCGACGACGTAACTCGCGAGCGCGAGGCGGAGCAGTCCAAGTCCGACTTCACGGCCCAGATCGTTCATGATCTGCGCGGGCCGCTCTCCGGAATCCAGGGAACGCTGGAGTTCGTGCTCTCGCAGGAGGGCGCCAAGCTCGAGTCGCTCTACTCCGACCTGCTCCAGGAGGCCTACCGCGAGTCCGAGCGGATGATGAATCTGATCAACGAGCTGCTGGACTTCTCGAAGATTCAATCGGGGAACTTCACCGTGGAGCGCGAGCCGGTTCGCGTTGCCGGTGTGCTCAAACGCGCCGTGCGCAGTTTGCAGTCGGTCGCATCGCGTGACGAGATCTTCCTTCTCAGCGCGCACGGCCGCGACGTGCCGCAGATCATCGGCAGCGTCGAGAAGCTCACTCAGGCCGTGATCAATCTCATCTCGAATTCTCTGAAGTTCACGCCCAAGAAGGGGTTGATCTCCGTCGGCGCGCAGATCGTGCGGAACGGCGATGCTCCCGAGTCGATCGTGATCACCGTGACCGATACGGGGATGGGCATCCGCGCGGAAGACCTCGAGAAGATCTTCGCGAAGTATCAGCAGAGCGGCAAGAAGTCGCTCCGCGGCGGTGGCGGCACCGGCCTCGGACTCTACATCGTGAAACAGGTCATCGAAGCCCACGGCGGCGAGGTGACCGTGGCTTCGATCGAGGGTGTCGGGACGAGCATGGTGTTGCGGCTGCCGATACGGCGCGCCGCTGAGTCCATCTCCCAGGCGAACAGGGCGGTCGGGTCGTAGGGGTTGAGCGCTTCGCTCTGCGCCTTCCGTCGCTCTGGCCTATTCTGCGGGAAGAGTCTGACAGTTTCAAAGGCTCATAGTCTCACAGCGTTCCAAGCTGTCATCCCGAGCATGAGTCGAGGGACATGGGCGGGAGGGGCCTCCAATGCTCATGACTGTCGCCCCGCCCACACAGGTCCCTCGACTCACGCTCGGGATGACAGCCGCGCTGCGCGCGCAGTGAGGTGCAAATCTGTGCGCCGCGCGCAGAAACGCGATGTTAGTAGTACAGAGAGCACAGAGTGGGACGGAGGAAGTCAAAAGCAGATCGTTCTCTGTGGACCTCTGTGTCCTCTGCGGCTCTGTGGTGCACCGTTCCCTCGCTCCCATGCGAAAGAGAGCGATGCCACGCTCGCCCGTCGCGAGGCACCCGTTCACGAGCGCGTTGACACGAGGGAAAAAGGGTCCACGACGTGAACGCGCCAGTCGACGGGCGCACCGGATTCACGCCGCATTGCGGCGGCCGCACAGAAACCCGGCTCTGGGATGAAGGCATGAAACTGCCACGCCGCCGGGTCATCGAACTCCGGTGAGCACGACAGTGAGGGATGCCCTTCCCGGAAGGAGAATCGCTGGAGGTCCAGCGCCAGCCCGAACCCTCTGGCTTTCAGGTATGCCTCCTTCAACGTCCACCGGGCAAAGAACGAACCCGCCGAGCCGTTCCAGTCACGAATCTCGTCCGGTGTGAACACGCTCTGAACGAGTGCCGCGTCGGGCAGCCTTCTGCCTGTGTCCTCGACATCCACTCCGATGTCTGCCGCGGCGGTGACACCGACCAGCGCCAGGCCCTCCGTATGAGAGAGGTTGAATCGAAGCGCGCGATCCTCGAGCTCAGGGCGCCCTCGCGAATCACGAACGAGCTGGATCTCGCGGGGAGCTCGCTCCAGGTACTGTGACAGAACGCTCCGGAGGAACGCGTGCGATACCGCGTACAGGACCTGATGACGTTCGAAAACGAAGCGGTGTGCCGAGGCAACCTCTTCGCCGCTGAGCAAACGCTCGACACGCGGCAGGACGTCTGCGAGCGGAGCACGTGGGACTGCGGCGACCCAGAGATCCGCCTGCCCCTCACTCAGCACATCGCACATCGCCGGTTCACTGCACCACCGATCCGGACACCATCGGTGCCTGACGAGCGTCGGCGCCCGCAGGAACCGCGAACATCGCCGTTACTGCAGTCGCCAGATCATGGATCGTCGGCGTCTCCAGCAGCGTAGCCGCGGAGAACCTCCGGCCGATCAGCGACGTGATCGAGTTGCTCAACTCGATGGCCATGAGCGAGTCGAAGCCGAGAACGTGAAGGGGCGTCCCTACGTCCACAGCATCCGCGTTCGAAAATCCGAGGACTTTCGCGACCTGCCCACGGAGGTACTCCGCGACCAGAGGCTGACGGTCCTGGGGCGCCGAGCCATGAATGCGCTTCACTGCGAGAAGCAGCGCGGGTGTCGTCGGCGGTTTCGCGGAACGCCGGGCCAGGCGGCTGAGAAACGGCGGCTCTGAACCGGAGGGGAATCGAGAGAGCAGCTTCCCCCAGTCCGCACCCACGGCGACCAGCTGAGTCTCATCGTCCCGAAGTGCGCGGCGGAGAACGTCCAGCCCCTGCTTCACGGAGAGCAACTCGATGCCTTGCGCTTCCCAGCGGCGCTGCGTCGCGGACGAGGTGTCCGTCGCCATGCCTGCTTCCGCCCACGGGCCCCAGTTGATCGTCAGCGCGGGCAGACCCTGACTTCGCCGAAAGTGTGCAATCGCATCCATCGCTGCGTTGGCTGCCGCATAGTTGGCCTGGCCCGGCGAGCCAAGAATGGCCGCAGTCGAAGAAAATACTACGAAGAAATCCAGCGGCTGATCGAGCGATGCCCGATGCAGGTTCCACGTTCCGTTCACCTTCGGGCGGGCGACGTTGTCGAAGCGCTCCGCGGTCTGCTCCCTCAGCAGGGCATCGTCGACGCGACCCGCGGCGTGAACGATTCCGCGGAGCGGCGGCATCGACGCGGCGACCTCGCTGAAGAGACGGCGCGTCTCTTCTGCATTCGAAACGTCTGCGCGCTTCACCAGGATTGTGGCGCCGCGTCCTTCAAGATCGCGAATGATGTTCAACGCTTCGGCACCAGCGCCGCTTCGACCGGTTAGAACGAGGCTACGGGCACCTTCATCGACCATCCATCGCGCGATCTTCAGCCCCAGCCCCCCGAGGCCGCCGGTGATCAGATAGGTGCTCTCTCCGTTGATCGCCACACTCCTGGATGCGACAGGCGGATTCTGGACGACGACCACCTTGCCCACATGCTTGGACTGCGCCATGTACCGGAAGGCACTCACAGCGTCGTCGATCAAAAAGGCCGTATAGGGCAGCGCGTCCAGCGACCCCTCGGCGAATCCCTCCGACAGCGTCTTGAACATCGACTGCACGAGCTCGGGCTCGTTCGCTGCCATGTCACCGAGGTCGAACGAGTCGTAGGAGATATCGTTGCGGAAGGCGGTCACCTTCGACTCGTCCCACACTTCGATCTTGCCGATCTCGATGAACCGTCCTCCCGGAACCAAGAGGGCCATGCTGCGCGTGATGTAGTCGCCGACGAGTGAGTTGAGGACGATGTCTACTCCCCGACCGTTCGTTTTCTGCATCACTTCATCGGCGAACGCCAGCGATCGTGAATCCATCGGGTGATGAACCCCCATCGCCGTCAGATGCCTGCGCTTCGCCTCCGTCCCGGCGGTGCCGAACACCTCGGCACCCGCGCGCAGCGCGAGCTGTGCTGCCGCCATTCCCACGCCCCCAGCCGCAGCATGGATCAGCACTTTCTGTCCAGGCCCGATCTTCGCGAGATGGTGGAGCGCGTGGAACGCGGTGAGGAACGTGATCGGGATCGTGGCTGCCTGTTCGAACGTGAGTGACGGTGCCTTCGGTACGACGAACCCGGCGTCGCTCACGACATGATCACTGAAGCTGCCGGCGGAAAAGGCGATGACTTCATCGCCGAGTGCAAACTCTGTCACCGCGTCACCGAGGGCGCTGATCGTGCCGGAGCATTCGAGACCGAGGGGGCCGGGGTCTCCCGGATACATCCCGAGTGCGTTGAGAACATCGCGAAAGTTCAAGCCGGTGGCGCGGACGCGAATCTCCACCTGGCGCGGACCGGGTTTGCGGCGAGGCACGGGAGTGAGGGCGAGCTGGTCCAGAGCACCGCGGGAGCGGATCTGGAGCTGCACGGCCCGTCCGTCCGCGTCGGGCTTGCGCTGTACGCGCACGAGCCGGGGGACGAAGCGGTTCGCGCCGCGAAAGACGATCTGATCCTCCGCGGACGCTCCGGCGATCTCGTCGACGAGCCGTGAGGCTTCATCGGTCGCGGTGGCGCCTGCGCTGGAATCGATCCCCGTGGGATCGAGGTCGACGCGCGCGCAACTCAGTTCGGGGTGCTCGAGCGCGATGACCCGGCCCAGGCCCCAGAGCCCGGCGCCCGCGATCCCCTGTTCGCTTCCGACCCCGTCGACCCATTGCGCACCACGCGTGACGAGCCACAGTCCGCCCGTCAGCGTCGTTCCGGCCACCGCCTTCGTGATTGCGAGTGCCGTCCGGCAAGCGCCTTCGTAGGTGGTTCCGACTCCGTCGAAGATGCACAGCACGCCATCTCGCGGCTGCGCGGTGACCATCGTCGCCAGTTGCGGATCGTCGATGGCGGCAAGCTCGCAGTGTTGCCCACCAGCGCGCAACCGATCGGCGACTGCGGTCGGGAGCTCAC
>JANMSA010000933.1:0-2060 GCA_031388865.1 Acidobacteriota bacterium
GTCGGCCAGGGCGCAGGCCAAGGTACGCGATCTCCTTGAGCGACAACGGATCATCCCGCTGTGGGTCGCCCCGCATTCCATCGCTCTGGACCCAGCAGCCGGGTGGCGGGTACCGACTGTAGACACGGTCCTGGGGCCTTCGGACCCACAGTGGTCGGCCTTGGACCTGCCTCGACCAACTCCGATCGACGTGGCCGTTTACGGGCTGGCTGCAAGAACGCCCGCATCCGAGGCGGCCGGCCGTTCTGTCCTTGAAGGGCCTGTCGCCAGCACCCTGCGACTCGGGACCGTCGCTGCAAGGTCGGCGAGAGAGATTCCGAATTTTCGGATGCGAACGGCCTTATTCGGCCCATTCGTCTACTACGAAGAGCCCAGCATTCGAAGCGCGATGTGGCTGTGGAACGTCCGTGCGGTCAGTGGACCCACGCTTCATGGCGAGGCCGATCGGCTGCGGGCTACACTCCGGCCGAATCCGGCTTCTCAGCCACTAGCTTTCCGTCGGGTATTGGCTACTGACCCCATCCCAAGCGACCTCGCCGAGACACTTGCTGACGAGGGTCCATCCTCGCGCGCTCGAGTGCTCCAGCCGAGCACGTACAGCTGGCCGACTACGCTGCTCCCCACGGCCGACGAGGATTGGGATGAGGTCCCTATGGTGGAAACGGCTTTCGAGGTGCCCATTCGTGCGCCTTCGGGGTTGGAGGAGGCCTCCACAGACCAGTTTCGGACGCGGCATGTCTTTGCGGTTGACATCAGCCTGCGACGTGGGGGATTCGACTCAACGCCCGAATCGTTGCCAAGTCGGTTGGGCAGTATCGACCTTGTGCGACCGGGAGCAGCCAGACCTCTCAACCGAGGCGAGGTTCGGTCGAGACCGTCACGCCGAAGCAGCGTAACGATGCTCGTCCAGAGCGGATCAAGGAGACAATCCGTTCGGATTACCTGGCCTGAATTGGCGACAGTTCTCACCGCGGTCGACGAAAGGGCGGACTATTCGCTTTCAGATAAGGGTCGATACGCGCGATGGATGTTCAAGCGAACCGGGAGCCTGCTGGAACTACGTGAGCTGCTGACGAACCAGGAGAGTCGGACGCTTCTGCTTGCCCTTAGGACCCCGCCGCCGGGGCGAGAGAAGATCACTGAACGGCGGAAGCGGTTTCTGACACTCGCTGACATGGAGTCGGAGATCGATGAGGCGCGGACGCACGGTCGCTTGCCGCGCAGGGTTCGAGGCACGCCCACCGCCAATGCGCTGGCGAGGTCTTGGATTGCCAGGCTGATGCAGTCCTCCTTGATTGAAGTTGGCGCGCAGGTGAAGTGCCACGACTGTCTGGCTGAAGAATTTCTGCGATTGGGATCATTTTCGGAGGAGTTCAGATGCCCGAGATGCGGAGCGCTGGATGAGACACCCGCAGTCCCAGCTCTCGGCTATCAACTTACAGAGGTTGCGCACCTCTTCTTCTTTGCGAATGGTGAATTAACGGTGTTGGCCCTCGCAAACCTATACGCGCGATATTCAGGGAGCTTCAGCCTCGATTTCGAGCACCGCTTTGAGTTCAAAGACGGATCGTCCAACGAACTCGACCTCTTCGCTGTCGCTTCTGGGCGAGTGATCGTTGGGGAATGCAAGCGCAACGCCGAGTTCAAACAGTCGGACTTCACCACGCTCAAGAAGGCGGCGCTCCGGCTCCGGGCGGGGACAGTGGTCTTGGCGAGCGATCGAAGGTGTGACGGTGGATGTTCGAGCACCTGTACAACGTTGTTCCGGCGAGACCCAAGCGCGAGTGTCGCGTCATTGCCGTCCGGAAAGGGCAGCGCTCGTGAGCAAATGATGAAACTACGGACCGACCTTGAATCGGTCGGATGCAGAGTCGTTGTGCTCTGCCAACGAGCATTGTTCGAACCCGCTGGGCTCGAGGAAACCAACTGACAACCAGTCGGATAGTGGACTCCCGCGAACCATAGAGACGGAGGGCAACTTGACCGTAACCCTGGACCAGATGGCGGAGGGTTGGACGCTGCGGCAGATTCCAATCGACGAGCTCGTCGTCGCCGTCGAC
>JANMSA010000946.1:0-1923 GCA_031388865.1 Acidobacteriota bacterium
AACGGAGAGCAACAGCAATGAAGGTTCGTAAGCAGATTCTGGCGGCACTGGCCGTGGCCATCATTCTTCTAGGTACGGCCGCCTGCAACCGCACCGAGACCGTATCGAAGGGAGATGCGGACAAAGGACCACACGGCGGCAAGCTACTGAAGAAGGACAGTTTCGCCCTCGAGGTGAAGATCTTCGAGGAAGGCGTTCCCCCCGAGTTCCGTCTCTACGCCTTCGATGACGACAAAGCGATTCCGCCGACGGCGTATACCGCGACGATCACACTCAAGCGGCTGGAGCGGACGGACACGATCAACTTCTCACCCCGCGGCGACTACCTGCTCGGCAACAAAGAGATCGTCGAGCCGCACTCGTTCGACGTCACCGTGAAGGCCACGCGCAGCGGACAAACGTTTGAGTGGATGTACTCCTCCTATGAAGGCAGGACCGAGATCAAGCCCGAGGGGCTGAAGAACGCGGGCGTGGTTATCGAGCAGGTCGGCCCCGCGCGTATGAAACGCGTGATCGAATTGCCGGCGCAGATCGCGCTCAACGCCGACAGGACCGCGCACGTCGTGCCTCGCCTGGCCGGGGTGGTCACGGAAGTTCGCAAGAACCTCGGCGACCGCGTCAACCGCGGCGAAGTCATCGCCGTTCTCAGCAGCGGCGACCTGGCCACGGCCAAGGAGGCCTACCTCGAGTCCGTGCAGCGCCTGGAACTGGCGCGAGTCTCGGCGCAGCGCGAAGAGGCGTTGTGGAAGAAGAAAATCTCGCCCGAAGAGGACTACCTCATCAAGAAGCATGCTTTCGCTGAAGCGCAGTTGACTTACCAGGCCACCGCGCAACGTTTGGCGGCCCTCGGCGTGCCAGCAGCCGAGATCCGAGCTATGTCGCCAGGTCAGCGCGATCTCGCGCGCTACGTTCTGCGCGCGCCACTGACCGGTGTCGTGATTGGCAAGAACGTGACCGTCGGAGAAGCTGTCGAAGCAACTGAAACCATCTTCATCGTCGCCGATCTATCCACCGTCTGGGTTGATATCACCGTGCCGCCGAGCCAGCTCAGCGCCGTCCGCACCGGTCAGCGAGTGGTCGTTCACTGGGACGACCAGAACGTCGAGGTGCCGGGCACCATCTCGTACGTGGAATCGCTCGTGGGCGAGCAGACCCGCGCGTCGCGAGCGCGCGTGGTCATCGCCAATCCCAGGGGCATCTGGAAGCCCGGGCTTTTCGTGAACGTGCACCTGACTCAGGACGAATCGATGGTTTCAATGGCCGTCAAAGCCGAAGCACTGCAGACCTTCCGCGACTGGGACGTCGTCTTCATCAAGGCCGGCGATCTCTTTGAAGCGCGGCCGCTCGAGCTGGGGCGGCGCGAGGGCGAGTGGGTGGAAGTCTTGTCCGGTCTCACACCCGGGATGGAGTACGCCGCGAAGAACAGCTTCGTCGTCAAAGCCGACGTGATGAAGTCAGGCGCGAGCCATGACCACTAAGTCCTCACTGAGCTCGCAGCTCGCAGCTCGCAGCTCGCAGGAAGTTCAACGGCCGCGAGAGCTGCGTTCGCTGTTCGCTGCTGCCCCGCATACGAAAAAGGGCCCGAAATGCTAGAGCGCATCCTCAAATTCTCCATCCGTCAGCGATGGGTCATTCTCGCGGTGACGCTGGGCTTCGCAGTACTGGGGATCTACAACTACCAGAAGCTGCCGATCGACGCGGTTCCTGACATCACCAACGTGCAGGTCCAGATCAACACCGAAGCGAGCGGCTTCACGCCGTACGAGGTCGAACAGCGCATCACGTTCCCGATCGAGACGGCGATGGCAGGGTTGCCCTCGCTCGATTACACGCGCTCCATCTCACGCTACGGTCTCTCGCAGGTGACTGTCGTCTTTCACGACGGAACCGACATCTATTTCGCGCGCAACCTGATCAACGAGC
>JANMSA010000949.1:0-3791 GCA_031388865.1 Acidobacteriota bacterium
GCCGACGGTGATCGCAGGGGACTTCAATGCGAACGCGTGCTGGGACGCCGAGCATCCCGGCGATCGCAACTTCTCCGCCCTCGCCCGCCGCCTCGGCGACCTGGGGCTGGTCAGCGCGTATCACGCGTTCTTCGGCGAGGAGCTCGGGAAGGAGAGCCGGGCGACGTTCTTTTTGTATCGGCACGAAGAGCGGCCGTTTCATATGGACTATTGCTTCATCCCTCGGGCCTGGCTGCCGCGGCTGCGGAACGTGCGTCCCGGGCAGGTGTGATCGGGATGTCGCGGTTGGCGATGGTCGCGCGTGGAGGATGCCTGAGGTTGCGGGAGTTCGTGGCGCCCGGCCTGGAATTCGTCGCGGAACAGATCAGGTGAAATGCAGACTGCTACCGGTTGCCGCAGAGTGCCCCCTCATCCGCCTTCGGCACCTTCTCCCCCTCACGGGGGAGAAGGATCTCGATGGGGGAGAGTGTCGCGAGATCCGCGAGCCATTCTGCGCTGGTTGAAGCGCGACACCGCGTTCGACTCGGCTCTGACCTTCGCGCCTGATCTGACCGCAGATGTAAAGTGGTAGCCCTAAGGAGACTCGCCGATGCTCGGTCCTATTCTCATCAGTGCTGGTGCGGTGGTGGCTGGTGTTCTTGGTTACGCCGCTTCGCGGCCGAATGCGTTTCGTGTGGAGCGGTCCAAGCGGATCGATGCGCCGCCGGATCGGGTGTTTGCGAAGCTCAATGACTTTCGGGAGTGGGGCTCGTGGTCGCCGTGGGAGGAGTTGGATCCGTCCATGAGTCGCACGCACAGCGGGGCGGCGTCAGGGAAGGGCGCGATCTACGAGTGGAGCGGCAATAAGAAAGTCGGGAAGGGGAGGATGGAGATCACGGACACGGTGCCTTCGCAGAAGGTGAACATCCAGCTCGACTTCATCACGCCGTTCAAGGCGCACAACACGACGGAGTTCACACTCACCCCAAGCGGCAATGGCACGGACGTGAACTGGGCGATGATGGGAGCGAGTCCGTTCATCATGAAGGTGATGGGCGTCTTCATGAGCATGGACAAGATGGTGGGCAAGGACTTCGAGAAAGGGCTCGCCAAGCTCAAGGCCTCGGTCGAGTAGCCGGACGGGGAGTGAGACGACCAGGGGCCTCCGGCGGGCCGGCCCGGCCGGCAGCGCTTGTTCTCGTGCGAACACGTGCGGCTGCCGAGAATCGTGTTCAGCGCTCAAAGCTCCCTCACCTCAGCGCTGCCGGCCGCGCCGGCCCGCCGGAGGCCCCCGGTCAGTCGCAGTAGAATCCCCGCCACCAATGACCCGACCCACCCTCACGCGTCTCGGACCTTACGAAATTTCGTCGCAGCTCGGTGTGGGAGGGATGGGGGAGGTGTACCGCGCGCGCGACTCCCGCCTCGGGCGGGACGTGGCCGTCAAGGTGCTGCCTGAGCATTTCACCGCGGATCGCGACCGGCTGGCGCGGTTCGAGAAGGAAGCGCGCGCCGCATCCGCGCTCAATCATCCGAACGTCGTCACGATTTACGACACCGGGTTCGATGGGGCGGTGCCGTGGCTGGCCATGGAGTTTGTCGACGGGCTGACGCTCCGCGAGCTGCTGGAGCGCGATGCGATCTCTCCGCGCAAGGTGCTGGAGATCGCGGCGCAGATGGCGGAAGGGCTGGCGAAGGCGCATGCCGCGGGAATCGTGCATCGCGATCTGAAGCCGGAGAACGTGATGGTCACCCGCGACGGTTACGTGAAGATCCTCGACTTCGGGCTGGCCAAACTCACGGAGCCGCGTGGGTCCGAGGGGCTCGATGGGGTGACGATGGCGCGGGGGGCGACGACGCCGGGGATGGTCATCGGCACGGTGGGCTACATGTCGCCCGAACAAGCCTCCGGTCAACCCGTCGAGTTCACCAGCGACCAGTTCTCCCTCGGCACCATCCTCTATGAGCTGGCGACGGGACGGCCGCCCTTCCGTCGCGAGACGACCGCCGAAACGCTCGTGGCGATCATGCGCGAAGAGCCGGAGCCGCTCGCCTCGAACGGGCGCATGCCGCCCCCTTTGCGATGGTTGATCGAGCGCTGCCTGGCCAAGGATCCGGAGGCGCGGTATGCGTCGACGAAGGACCTCGCGCGCGACCTGGCCACACTCCGCGATCGAGGTGCAGAAACGCTGGGGTCGGGCGAGACGACGCCGGTCGTCGTCGCGGCCGACAGCAGTCCCACCTACCAGCGCCTGACGTTCCGGCGCGGAACGATTCTCGCGGCGCGCTTCGCACCCGACGGGCAGACGATCGTTTACGGCGCATCGTGGGAAGGCAATCCGACACGGCTCTTCTCGACACGGCCGGAAAGCGCCGAATCGAGTCAGCTCATGCTCCCCGACGCGGAGATCCTCTCGATCTCCCGCACGGGAATGATGGCGATCTCGCTCGAGCGGCGCTGGGCCGGACGATTCATCTGGTCCGGCACGCTCGCGCAGGTGCCGCTGGTCGGCGGCGCGCCGCGCGAGGTGCTCGAAGACGTGCAGTGGGCGGACTGGTCGCCGGACGGTCTGTCGATGGCGATCGTGCGCAACGTCGGCGGGAAGATGCGCCTCGAGTATCCGATCGGAACGATCCTCTACGAGACCGGCGGCTGGATCAGTCACCCGCGCGTCTCGCCACGCGGCGACTCGATCGCGTTCTTCGAACATCCGGTCATCGGCGATGACTCGGGCTCTCTCCTCCTCGTCGACCGCACCGGTCGCGTGACCCGCGTGTCGGAAGACTGGATCACGGGCTATGGACTGACGTGGTCTCCCGACGGGAAGGAGGTCTGGTTCACGGCCACACGCGTCGGCGTGGCGCGCGCGATCTGGGCGGTCTCCCCAGGCGGCAGGGAGCGGCTGCTCGTCCGCACTCCGGGAGAGCTCACGATTCAAGACGTGACGCGCGACGGCCATGTGCTGGTCACGAACGACAACGGGAAGGTCGGCATCGTCGGCCAGGCGCCAGGACAAACGAAGGAGAGCGACCTGTCGCTGCTCGACTGGTCGATCGTGCGCGAGATTTCCACGGACGGGAAGATGCTGCTGTTCGATGAGTCAGGTGAGGGAGGCGGCTCGGTCCACGGGATCTACGTGCGCAGAACGGACGGCTCACCCGCCGTGAAACTCGGGGAAGGAAAAGCTCTCGGACTCTCTCCCGACGGACGCTGGGTTGCATCGATGACGCTCGTCCCGCCGAAGAGGATGTTCCTCCTCCCGGTGAAAGCAGGCGAGCGACGCCAGATCGACATCCATGATCTCAGCGTGCACGCGGCGCGCTGGAATCCGGACGGGGAACGCATCCTCGTCGCCGCCAGCCGCGCTGGAGAAGGCGTGCGCCTCTACGACCTGCCCCTCTCCGGAAGCGCCCCGCGACCGATCACTCCGGAAGGGATGGCCATCGGATTCTTCCCGATCTCGCCGGACGGAAAGTGGGTCGCCGCGCAAGCCGCCGATCAGAATTTCTATCTCTACCCAATCGACGGCGACGAAGAACCAAAAAGAATCCCCACGCTCGTCGCGGACGATCGCCCGATGCGATGGACTCCAGTCGGCCAGGCTCTCTATGTCTTCCGCCGCGGCGAACTCCCCGGCCAGGTGTTCCTCCTCGATCTCACGACCGGTCGCAAGGAAGCAGTCCGCGAGCTGATGCCGCCCGATCCCGCCGGCATGATCGAGATCGTGTCGGTGCAACTCACGCCGGATGCAGCCTCGTACGCCTACAGCTATCACCGCATCCTGTCGGACCTGCTGCTGGTCGAAGGCCTGCGC
>JANMSA010000950.1:0-4615 GCA_031388865.1 Acidobacteriota bacterium
GCCTCGACGCCATGAGCCAGCTTCCAAGATAACGGCGGTGAGATCGACTCGTTGCCATTCACCCTCAACGTTGACAGCCAGGAACCGTCCGTCAGGAGACCATAGTGGGTGCTCGTCAACCGCGTCCGAGGGGAATACCAACGCGGTATCCGTCTTGAGCTTCGTTAGCTGGGAATCTAGCCCCGACAGTGCATTGCCCGCCGGTTCGATCGCGGCGAGCATCGAGGCAACGAGCATCAACGCGAATCGAATCACGTGTCCTCCAAGCGGCTAACGGATCTGCGCTTCAGCCGCGCAGCCCGCACGCGAAATGGTAGCGCACCCGCGAGAACGCGGGCGCGGGCTGCGTCGGCTACAAGCGCGAGTTAGCTGTGATGTGCGACCAGTCGCGAGCCTACCGAGTTCTGGATCGGACAAGGCGTGGGTTGCGGCTGCCGTGGAGGCAGGCAAGAACGAGCACCGAGCTGGCCGAGACAGTGAAGTACACCAGGTAGGGGAAGCGGCGAAGCACGGCACGGTGAACACGGCGATGCACGACCGGGTAGATCAGGGGCGTCTCACGGAGCCGAGCCAGTAGCTGGTCAACCGTTTCGCGGAACTCACTACCAAGTCCGGGCCGCTGGTCGTCGTACCACTGCTGCCCGCTCTCGAGGTCCTGCTCCGCCTGCGGGCGAACGATGATCTGGTAGGTCAACGCGGGCGCTCAAGGCGTTTCCGCACCTCTTCCCATGGAGACCCTGCGTGCGGTTTGGACTCGACGTCGGCGAGCCGTCGATCGAGCTCTTCGCGGTGCCACTCTGGGATCGGAAGCCGTTCGAGGTCAGCGTCTTCGGCCACCGTGTCCCAAATGGCCTCGACGAGCTCGATCCGCTCCGTGACGGTCAGCCGCATCGCTTCATCTAGGAGTTCCGATCTCATGGCCTCATTCTACGAGGTCGGTGCCCTGGTCACCTAACGTTCAAAGCTCACCGGCGTGAACCGCACGCGATGAAGTATAGCTCTCGGAGTACTGGCGGAGCGGTTCACGTCCGGTGCCACCGCCGAGTTAGACGCCGGCCTCGCCGAAGTAGATGTCGAACCAAAGATTGGGACTAGGAGAACGCGGGCCAAGTCGAACTGAGTGCTGGTCCGTTAGCCGACACTCGGAAGTGGCCAGACGCTCGGCCTCAACCCCCGCATGACCTCACAACCTCATCGCCGACTCGCCACGGACTAGTCGTCAGATTTCCAAGCACCCTGGCCCATGGTGGTCAGACGCCCGTCCATAAACGTGAGGGTGGTCATACGCTCGGCATCGTAATCGGTGATGTAGCTCCACGTTTCGACCTTCCTGCCATCGGGAGCCAGTGATCCCTCGCGGCGCTCTGGATCATGACGCATGATGCCGCGGACTTCCTCCTGCGTCTGCCCGAGTTGCACTTGGCCGATCATCTTCGTATTCCAGATCGCGTTGCCACACGCTTGGTTGTCAGTATGCCAATCAGGACACGGAGTGATCTGACCGCTTTCAAGCATCAACCCACCTGGGGTTGAGCAGCCAACGAGCAGCAGCACGACCGAAAACACCAACGACGAACCCTTCATCTTCACCTCGTTCCTCAGCCGCCCAACGGACCCAAGCTCACCGGCGTTGGCCCGCACGCGAAAAGTATAGCGCTCGCGATGCCATTCCGAGCGGGTCAACGTCCGGTGCATCGACGAGTTGGGCGACGGTTACCTTGCGCGCCAATAGCCTGGCCGTCGATTGTGATGGGCGACTGCGATGATTTCGACGTGCCGGCTGATGATCCTGTAGATCAAGTCAAAGGGAAACTTCAACAAAACGAACCGCCGCCGACCATGGCGGGTTTCTGGATATCGCTCGGGCGCTTCCTGGATGCGCGCTAGCGCGTGGTCGATCTCAGCGGTGAACTCAGCGGCAGCAGTGTGGCTTCGGTCGAGATACCAGTCCGTAGCTGAGAGAAGTTCCGCTCTCGCCTCTGGATGGAAGCTAACGCTTCTCGCCGAGGCGGGCATGCATCTGCGCTCTTACTCGCTCCCATGGAATGGTCTTGGCCTTGCCGGAGTCGATCTCGCGGATGCGTCGTTCAATCTCTTCAGCCCACGCTGCTTCGACATCGGCTTCCGGTTCGGATTCGAGGCTCTCGAGCAGGAGGCCAGCGAGCTCTGCTCGTTCGTTCTCGGAGAGTTCCGAGGCCTCAAGATACAGATCTTGGAGGGTTCGACTCATGGCCGGAATTGTACCTTGGCCGGGATAGGGCACCTTCGTCGCCCAACGTCCCTGCGGTTCACCGGCGCGAACCGCGCGCGATGAAGCCGGGCTCTCGGGACAGATTACCGCAGCGGTTCGCGTCCGGTGCAACCGCGAGTTGGGCGACCAGTTACAGACGCCACCAATCGAGCTCGTTCACCTTGTGGTTCCAGAACAGATGAAAGGTGTCGCACTCGCCCGCCACCAAGTGCAGACCGTAGCACTTCGTCGACCGCTGGAACCCTTCCGGTACTTCTCCGATAGGCTCGCTAGGATCGTAGTCCATGCTTTCCTTCTCGACCAGTGACGGCTCGCCGCAAAACGAATCTTGTGAGTCTCCCTCAAGAAGAAAGCCCGTAATACTGATTTTGCGAGGGCTGGCGCGGGCAAGGACTGCCGCCAGGTAATAGTGCTTCGCGTCACGGCCAGAGAAGATTTCGTCCGTGTTTCCGTCGCAGTTGATGTCCACACGGAGGACGGGATGCCAGCGAATGCCCGGTTTGGACGCCTTCAACTCTCGTCGCGCGTTTTCGACGACCGGGTCCGCTGGCGCAGCGTGCTCCCAAAGCGACAAGAACGCCGCGACGAAGATCGCGATGCTTCTTCTTCTCATGGTCGTCCAACGGACTGCGCTTCAGCCGCGCAGCCCGCTCGCGAAATCGTAGCACTTGCGCTGAACATGCGGCGGGCTGTGTCGGCTGCAAGCGCGAGTTAGACGGCCGGTTCATCGCCAACTGTCCACGGCGCGATACGAGAGGAATGAAACACCACGATGACGTCAATTCGCTCTCCCAGAATTCGATAGACAATTCGAAAGGGCCCTTCGATGATCTCGCGAAGATCCGAATCCTGGACTTCGGGAACTATCCTCCCGGATCGAGGAAAGGTCGCGATCTGCTCTGACCGCCGAGTGAGGCGATCGACCACACGCAGTGCATATTCAGGCGAGTCCTGAGCTATGTAATCGTGAATCTTGTCGAGATGGTTCTGAGCTTCGTCCGTCCAATGGACATTCACTTCGCCAGGCCGTACTTCTCGCGAATTTCACTCACATCGGTGGTTCTGCCTGACTTACTGTCCTCGACTCCGCGCTCAATAGCTTGACGCACGTAAATTCTGTGCATCAAGTCGTCCCATGTGGAGTTTTCAGGCAGGAGCTCGATGAGCCGTTGAGCCTCTTCCTTGACGTTCGAATTCATCTCGCTATCTTACTCCAGAGCCGAGAAATGCCAGGCCGTCTAACGTGTTGCGCATCACCTGCGCGCCGCGAAGCGGCGTGTCAGGTGCATGCGCTTGTTAGCCGGACATGCTCGGGTGTCTCGTCAGCCATCGAAGGACGTTACGTAGCAACAGAAGATTCTCAGCACCCTCCGGAGTATTCATTCCCAGCTTCGGTCGGGCCGGAGCCCCGATCTGCGCGGAGAACATCGTCGCATCGGCAAACACCGCGACCCGTCCTTCACCCACCTCCATGACCGCGCCCTGAAGCCAGCCGTCGACCGGCACAGTTGGCGTCGAGTTGTCGATATCCCAGGATCGTTCCGGGTGGTACGACACGTGTTGTGGTCCGAGAATAAGTATCGGGTGAGCCGTAGGTGCCCTGAATGCCGAACCATCGAACGTCGCGACGGCGTCGACGCGATCGGTTGTCGACCCTCCATCAGTCACGGGATGGCTAACGAGGGTCCCCTCGACCCGGCGAAACACGATTGGCTCCCAGGTCTCAGGGTCCTCTACATAGCCGTTCAGGAACTCCATTCCGAACGCCCTGGCCAGGTCGCCAGCGGCGCCCGGAAATGGCATGTGATCGACCAGGAGAAGCAGCGCTCCACCCTCATTCACCCAGTCAAAGAGTGCCCGAATCTCCGTAGGCGCAAAAGCCGACGGGGCAGGCAACGACCAGTCGTCGAGATTCCGCGGATGGAGCGGGTTACCGATGACGAGTACGCCCACCTCATCCAGAGATGTCGATGCGAACTCGTCGCGAAACGGTTTGACCACGTATCCATCGGCCGTCAGGGACGCAACGAACGGGCGGTAGCGCCCGGTTGTGGCCACGATGTTGTTGTGCCTTTCGTCGATCCAGATCACGGGCCCTGCCCCCACAGCGTGGGTGGGCTCTCGGATCAGCGGCTTGAACGCCGGATCCGCACGCTGGCCAGACTCGCAGCCGAGCACGGCGCCGCCGATCAGAAGAGTCACGTACGGGAACAAGCGCTGCAGGGTCATGCTATGTCGGTTCAGTTCCGGCTAACGTAGCTGTCGTTCACCGGCGACGACCCGCCGGGACGAACGTGCAAGCTGCAAGTATGATGATGCGGGTCGTCGTCCGGTGCCACCGCCGAGTTGAACGAAGCCGCTACG
>JANMSA010000973.1:0-1519 GCA_031388865.1 Acidobacteriota bacterium
CTTGCCACCTACAGTACGCACGATGCTAGCCTTATTTCCTGCGGCGAAATCCGTGATGCCACCCACGGCGATCATGACGTCGAGCACCGTCATATTCTCGCGATACGGCAACGCCTGGGGTTTGGCGGCTTGTCCGATCACGCGAACTTGCTCGCTATACGGCCCGACAAATCCGGTAACGATCACCGTCACTACGGGGCCCTGAATATACTTTACCAAGGCTGAACCTATGTCTTCAAGCTCTTCGGCATCACGGTCCCGGCGTTCCAGATCATGGGCGGCATCATCTTCCTCACGAATGCTCTCAATACTCTCGTGCACGACGACCGGCGCGCGTTCGACATCGGCGGAACGAAGCGGATGGAAGACAAGGACGTGCAGAGGGCGGAGCTCGAGCCGACGTCGATCGCCGTCGTTCCACTAGCCGTCCCCATGCTCTCCGGCCCCGGCGCCATCACGTCGGTCATGGTCCTCGTGAACACCTATCCCCGTCTCGAGCACAAACTGGCGGTCATCATCGCCATCTTCGCGGTGGGCGTCGTGTCCTACCTGGTCCTGATCGCGGCCATGCCGCTGTCGCGCGTGATCGGCGATCGCGGCCGCGCGGTGTTCTCGAAAGTGATGGCGCTCCTGCTCGGCGCGATCGGCATACAATTCATCATCAACGGGATCACGCCGATCATGCTCGAAGTCGTGAAAGCAAACTGACGCATGTTCATCGGACACAACGCAGTCGGTTTTGCTTCGAAGTCACTCGCGCCGCGCACCTCTCTGGGCCTGCTGATGGCAGCGCCGATGCTGCTCGATCTGATCTGGCCCGTGTTCCTCCTGCTCGACATCGAGCATGTCCGGTTCGACGCCGGCGCCACCGCCTTCACGAAGCTCGATTTCTACAACTACCCGTGGTCGCATAGCCTTCTCATGGCCGTCGTGTGGGGCCTCCTGTTCGGCGGGGCCTACTGGCTGAAGACACGGTACAGGCGCGGTGCGATCGTTCTCTTCGCCGGTGTGGTGAGCCACTGGGTGCTCGACTTTGTCACGCACCGGCCTGATCTGCCGCTCTACCCGGGCGGTCCGAAGGTCGGTCTCGGGCTGTGGAACTCAATCCCGGGCACGGTGGTCGTGGAGCTGCTTCTCTTCGCTGCGGGGCTGGCCCTCTACCTCCGCGCCACCCGCGCGCGCGACCGCGTCGGATCCACCGCCCTGTGGGCGCTCGTCATTTTCCTCTTGCTCATCTTTGCCGCGAACGCTACGAGCACGCCTCCTCCAGACTGGCGTCCGATCGCCTGGGTGGGGCTCTCCGCAATTCTCATCCCCATCTGGGCGGCCTGGATCGACCGCCACCGCACGCCGGTCGCATGAAGGCTCTGTTCCTGGTGAACAGCCGTTCTGGCCGGCGCAGGCGGGACAATCTGCGCGCACTCATCGACGGGTCATGGACCGCTGAGCACGAGATTCTCGACTGCGGGCCCGTCGAGGATCTGGACGGCATCATCGAGCGCGCGGTGACCGATCACGT
>JANMSA010000477.1:0-2502 GCA_031388865.1 Acidobacteriota bacterium
TCGAGTCTTCAAGTCGTCGAGTTGCCGCAGAAATGTGAGCGTTCTCGCCGACCCCTCGAAGACTTGAAGACTCGAAGACTCGAAGACTGAGTATGGCCAGAATCCTGATCATCGACGACGAGCCCGGCATCCGCACGACGCTCGGCGGCATCCTGGAAGACGAGGGACACCGGGCCACGCTCTGTGAGTCCGGGGAAGAGGGCATCGCGCAACTCGCTCGTGACGAGTTCGACGTCGTGCTGCTCGACCTCTGGCTCCCCGGCATCGACGGGTTGGCGGTGCTCGAGCGCATTCGGACGGTGGCCGGGCCTCCGGTGATCATGATCTCCGGCCATGGCAGTGTCGAAAGCGCCGTCCGCGCGACGCGCCTGGGCGCCTACGACTTCCTGGAGAAGCCGCTATCGCTGGAACGCGTGCTGTTGACGGTGAATCACGCGCTCAATGACCGGCGTCTGCGCGAGCAGGTGCGCGACCTCAAACGCCACCTCACGCTCGAGGAGATCCTCATCGGGGACAGCGAGCCGATGCAGCGTCTCGAGCAGCAGATCCGCAGTGCCGCACCTTCAAACAGCCGCGTACTGATCACAGGCGAGAACGGCAGCGGGAAGGAGATCGTCGCGCGCACGCTGCACCGCCTTTCGCTGCGCGCGGACCAGGCGTTCATCGATGTGAACTGTGCGGCGATTCCCGAGGAGCTGATCGAGTCGGAGCTGTTCGGGCATCGCAAGGGAGCCTTCACGGGAGCGATCGACGACCGCAAGGGGAAGTTCGAGTTGGCCGATGGCGGCACTCTGTTCCTCGACGAAGTCGGCGACATGAGCCTGAAAACGCAGGCCAAGGTTCTGCGCGTCCTGCAGGAGCAGACCTTCCAGCGCGTCGGCGGGCAGCAGACGATCAAGGTCGACGTGCGGGTCATCGCCGCAACGAACAAGGACCTGGAGGCGGAGATCGCAGCCGCTAGTTTTCGCAGCGATCTTTATTACCGGCTCAATGTCATCCCGATCGAAGTGCCTCCGCTGCGCGTGCGAGGGGAGGACGTGGCGCTCCTGGCCGAGCACTTCCTTCGCAGGTTTGCGGCCGAGATCGCGCAGCCACACAAGAAACTCTCCGCTGGTGCGGCTTCCAAACTGCGTGGCTATCAATGGCCAGGCAACGTACGCGAGCTGCGCAACGTCGCTGAGCGTCTGGCGATCCTGCTGCCCTCCGACACGATCGAGCCGGAGGACATCCAACTCGGCGCGCGCGTTGAAGTCCGGCCGGAGATCGCAACCAACCTCACGCTCCGTGAAGCGCGCGACGAATTCGAAAAGCAATACATCCTCGACCGTCTCCGGGAGCTGGCCGGCAACGTCAGCCGGACCGCCGATGCGCTCGGGGTCGAGCGCAGCAATCTGTACCGGAAGCTGAATGCCTACGGAATTCGCGTGGAGCGACCCTAGCCGTCTACGCGGCAGTTGTCGGTTGCCGGTTGTCGGTTGTCTGCGGGTTCGTGGGCTCCGGGAGCATCACTGGAGCAATTCGAAACTGTGAAGTTCGGGGGCAGCGTTGTTCGAGCGGGAGTCTCTCGACGAAGAGCGGCCTTCACGCGGTTCGAAGCTGATCCGCGGTTACGGAGTCGTCAGCCGACACCTCGCAGACAACCGACAACTGAGAACTGACAACCCAAGGACGGCGCACGGAATACAGTCCAAGGGGCGCCCGTTAGCTGCCGGTGCGCGATGCTTGACAGGCTCCGACCCCCTCGCTAGAGTGCGCGTCGCCGTAAGCGGGAATAACTCAGTTGGTAGAGTGCAACCTTGCCAAGGTTGATGTCGCCGGTTCGAGTCCGGTTTCCCGCTCCAGACGAACTCACCCCAGGGCCGCGAGCAATCGCGGCCCTTCGTGTATCTTCATCTCCTGATGAACGACGAATCGCACTTTCGTGGCGCGGGGGGCACGCCCGGCGGGATGGGCTCGTTCGCGATCGGATTCGTGATGGCCGTCGCCGGTGCGTACCTGCTCACCAATCAGGTGACGGTCACCAGCGGCTCCTGGCACCTGTGGGGCTATAACGCCTTTGGCCTGTCGCTGTTGCCGTTCGCGGTCGGCATCGCCTTCCTCTTCTTCAGCGGCAAGTCGGTCGTCGGCTGGCTGCTCACGGTCGCGGGGGCGGTGATCATCTTCGTGGGCATCCTCACGAATCTCGAAATCTACTTCCGGGCGACCAGTCTGTTCAACACCATCCTCATGCTGATGCTGCTGTTCGGCGGAGTCGGCCTGGTGGCGCGCGGAGTCCGCGCGCGCGAACTTAACTAAACTAAGCCGGAGCGCGGGAGCGGATCACCCGCAAGGGCCGAAGCGAAGCGGAGGAGGCGCCACCGGCGCCTTGATCAGCTTCGGCGCGGAGGCTATTACCCACCTGATTCGTTGCAGAGCCGTTTATTTTCGATATTGACTTGCTGCGAAATTGCTACAGAATGCCGTTGTTACCTAAAGAAAGACGCGCCGCTTCCCGTCCGGACG
>JANMSA010001040.1:0-3871 GCA_031388865.1 Acidobacteriota bacterium
GTCAAGCGGCACGGGTTCGGCGGCGGACGGGAGTCCCACGGTTCGATGTTCCACCGTGCGCCCGGCTCCATCGGCGCGTCCGCGTTCCCTTCGCGTGTCATGAAGGGCATGCGCATGGGCGGCCGGATGGGTGGAGCGCAGATTACGGTTAAGAACCTGCGCGTGGCGAAGGTCGATATCGAGAACAACCTGGTCTACATTCGGGGCGCGGTCCCGGGCGGTCGCAACGGTCTGGTCTACATCGGCTTCTCGCGTAACGGAAAGCGGGGCGGTGAGTAACCATGCCTACCATTGACGTCAAAGACTGGAACAACGCCAAGGTCGGCTCCATCGACCTCCCCGACGAGATCTTCGGGTATCCGTACAAGGAGCATCTCGTCCACGAAGCAGTGCGCAACTACCTGGCTGGTCTGCGCCAGGGGACGCACAAAACCAAGACCCGCGACGAGGTGTCCGGCTCCGGCAAGAAGCCTTTCCGGCAGAAGGGCACCGGCCGCGCGCGTCAGGGCGGCAGTCGTCCGCCGATCCATCGCCACGGCGGTACGGTCTTCGGTCCGCAGCCGCGCGACTACTCGTACAAGATGAACACCAAGGAGAAGAAGGCCGCCCTCAAGTCGGCTCTCTCTCAGCGCCTCCGGGAAGGAAAGCTTCTGATCGTCAGCAACTTTGCTTTGGACGAGGCCAAGACCAAGTCCTTCGCGCTGAAGGTAGCGGGCATCGGTGTGGAGGGGAGAGCTCTCCTCATCGACACGCTCGAGAACACGAATGCCGTCCTCGCGTCGCGCAACCACCCGAAACTGCATCTCGTCGACGCTCTGCACGTGAACGTGTACGACGTCGTCAACAGCCGCTACATCGTCCTGAGCCAGGCCGCTCTCGATCGTCTGACGGAGGCCCTCAGCAATGAACGCTAATCAGATCATCCGCCGGCCGCTGGTCACCGAGAAGTCCACGATCCTCCGCGAGGAGAACAACGTGCTGTCGTTCGAGGTGGATCCGCACGCCAACAAGATCGAGGTCAAGAAGGCTGTCGAAGAGCTTTTCAAAGTGAAGGTCGAGGACGTCCGCCTCTTCAACGTTCGCGGGAAGATGAAGCGCATGGGCCGCTGGGCCGGCAAACGCCGCGACTGGCGCAAGGCCTATGTCCGTCTCAAGGAAGGCGAGAAGGCGCCTGAGTTCGTCGAGGGCGTCTGAACGATGTTCTCGGTTGTCTGTTGTCAGTTGTCTGTGATTCGCAGCGCTGAGGCCCGGACAACTGACAACTGACAACCGAGAACAAGGTTCTCAAACGAGCCGATAAAAAGAGAACACTATGGCTACGAACAAACACAAGCCGACTTCGCCCGGCGTCCGATTCTCCACCCACGCATCCTTCGCGGACATCACGAAGACGCGTCCGGAGAAGTCGCTGACCAAGGGCAAGCCCAAGACCGGCGGCCGGAACAGCAAGGGCCGGATCACCTCCCGCTTCATCGGCGGAGGACACAAGCAGAAGTACCGTGACATCGACTTCAAGCGCGACAAGCGCGGGATTCCCGCAAAGGTCGCCGCCATTGAGTACGATCCGAATCGCACCGCGCACATCGCTCTGCTCCACTATGTGGATGGCGAGAAGCGGTACATCCTGGCACCGAGCGGTCTCGCGGTGGGCACGATGATCGTGGCTGGCGAGGAGGCCGACATCCTGGTGGGCAACGCCCTCCCGCTGTCGAAGATCCCCCTCGGCACCTCGATTCACAACGTGGAACTGAAGGAAGGCAAGGGCGGCCAGATGGTGCGTTCCGCAGGCGTCGGTGCGCAGCTCATGGCCCGCGAAGGCGACTGGGCCACCCTCCGTCTTCCCTCGGGCGAGATGCGGAAGGTTCACGTGCGCTGCTACGCCACCATCGGCCAGGTGGGAAACGCGGACCACGAGAACGTATCGTACGGCAAGGCCGGGCGCACGCGTCACCTCGGGAAGAAGCCGCACAACCGCGGTGTCTCCATGAATCCCGTCGATCACCCGCTGGGTGGTGGCGAGGGCAAGACCTCCGGTGGCCGTCATCCGGTCAGCCCGTGGGGCCAGCCGACCAAGGGTTACAAGACCCGTCGCAACAAGCAGACGAACAAGTTCATCGTCAAGCGGAGAACCAAGTAAATGCGCTCACAGAAGAAGGGTCCGTTCGTGGACGACCACCTGACCAAGAAGGTGGAGACGATGAACCGCGAGCGCGAGAAGAAGGTCATCAAGACCTGGTCGCGCCGGTCGACCGTGACCCCCGATATGGTCGGGCACACGATCGCCGTGCACAACGGCCGCAAGTTCACGCCGGTGTATATCTCCGAGAACATGGTCGGCCACAAGCTGGGCGAGTTCTCTCTGACGCGGACGTTCAAAGGGCATAGCGGCAAGAAGGTCGAGAAGACCGCCAAGCCGGCCGGGAAGTAGCGGAGAAAGTCATGGAAGCAACCGCAACTCTGAAGTACCTGAAAGCCTCCCCGCAGAAGGTCCGCCTGGTGGCCGACCTGGTGCGCGGCAAGAAGGTCGAGGAAGCGCTGAACATCCTGCGCTTCACGACCAAGTCCTGCGCGAAAGACCTGGAGAAGCTCCTCCGTTCGGCCGTGGCCAATGCGGAGAACAAAGAGAACGCTCCTGACGTCGACGAGCTCGTAGTCTCGAAGATCTACGTCAACGAGGGGCCGCGCGAAAAGCGCATCCAGCCCGCGCCGATGGGGCGCGCCTACCAGGTCCAGAAGCGAAAGGCGCACATCACCGTGCACGTGTCGGATGAAGTGAAAGCGGTCAACGAGCGGAGCGGCGGCAAAGGCCGCGCCCGCGCCAGGAAATAGGGGCTATCGATGGGTCAGAAGGTCAATCCTTATGGTTTTCGGCTGGGCTTCAACAAGACCTGGCACTCGCGCTGGTTCGCCGGGAAGACGTATGCCGAGACGCTGCACCGCGATTTGAAGCTCCGTCTCGATCTGAAGAAGCGTCTCAAGCACGCTGGCGTGTCGGAAATCGACATCGAGCGCACCGCGAACAAGATGCGCATCAACATCTACACCTCCCGTCCGGGCATCATCATCGGCCGCAAGGGTGCAGAGGTGGACAAGCTGCGTGACGAGCTGCAGAAGATGGTCAACGGCGAGGTCTACATCAACATCCAGGAAATTCAGCGTCCGGAGCTCGACGCACAGCTGGTGGCCGAGAACATCGCCACGCAGCTCGAGCGCCGCATCGCTTTCCGTCGCGCCATGAAGAAGGCCATGGAGTCGGCCTTCCGTTTCGGCGCGAAGGGCATCAAGGTTCGCGTGGGCGGCCGCCTCAACGGCGCCGAGATCGCGCGCACCGAGTGGTATCAGGACGGCCGCCTGCCGCTGCACACGCTGAAGGCGGATATCGACTACGGCTTCGCCGAGGCCAACACCACGTACGGGAAGATCGGCGTCAAGGTGTGGCTGTACAAGGGCGAGATGGCCAAGGCGCGGAGCCGCCGACGCGAGAAGTAGCAGAGAAGCGAAATTGAAAATGGAGAATTGAAAATTGAAAAGCATGACGATTGACGGCCCGTGCGGCTTTTCAATTTTCAATTTTCAATTTTCAATTTCGGAGTAACAACAATGTTGATGCCGAAGAAGGTCAAGTTCAGAAAGCAGCAGCGCGGACGGCGCCGTGGACTCGCAACGCGGGGCGCGAAAGTCTCGTTCGGCGATTACGGCCTGCAGGCGCTCGAGGTGGGCTGGGTCACCGCCCGCCAGATCGAGGCGGCCCGTATCGCCATGACCCGTCACGTCAAGCGCGGGGGCAAGATCTGGATCCGGATCTTCCCCGACAAACCGATCACCAAGAAGCCGCTCGAGACCCGGATGGGCAAGGGCAAGGGTGCTCCGG
>JANMSA010001058.1:0-4258 GCA_031388865.1 Acidobacteriota bacterium
GTCAGGGTGCGGCAGCCGGGGCTTGGTGCGAGGGCGGGATTTCGGCATGGCCTTGCGAGCTTAGCTCGCGGCGGGCCATGGCGCCATCTGCGCGCGAGAGGCGTGAAGCGCAAGACCGTTCCGCGCCGCCACCCATCCGCCGCGGAACCGTCTCGCGCTTCACGCCTGCCGGCGCTGCCCCCACCCAACCCCCCGCGCCGGCCGGCCCGCTGCTGCATGAGGCCCCCACCCGCCCACGTCGCGGCTGCACGTGCGGTCGTTGAATGGCCGCACGACACTCCGTCGACGTCGCTCTCGACGAATCGCGCCGATCGCCGACGGCGTCAAGGCCTCCACCACCCGAGAGCCGCCTTGACCCCGTCGCCGACGGGTGCGAGTGGCGTGTTGTAGCGGCGCCGACGGAGCGACGTGCTCCGCCTCTGGAGCTCGCTCCTTCCTCCGCCCAACCCTCGCTTGGCGTGTCGCCGCGCAGGTTCAGAGAATGACCTCACGGTTGCAGCCTTTGCGACAACCGATGCGTGGCAAGAAGGCATGTGCTGAGAAGCGAAACGATCGCCTCAAGGCCAGAACCGTTGAGCAGGTCGTTGCTCAGATGCACACCCAACCGGGGGTCTCCGTACAGCCGAACGCACTGGTTCCATCGAGGCACAACACAAAACGCCTTCGCGAGATCGACATCAACCAACTCCACCGCAACGCGCAGCGGCTGTTGAAAGAGATCTTCGTGGCCAACCCAGGCGTTGTTCCACCTCCTCCTCGGGATGGAGAGATCGAGTCCGGTCCCGTTGCCGTGGCCGTGCAGCACAAGTCCCTCCGATCGGCGACGGCTCGCGTACCAAATACGAGTACGACCCATCGAAGGTCACGCCGCCATTAGGAAAGCAGCACACAATTATGGCATGCCAGTCGACGCTGTTCGGAGCCCGATGACGAGGTCTGGATGGAGCGTATCGTCCGTGAATTGAGGCAATTAGCTAATTTGATGACTGCGAAAAGTAACGATGGTTTCGCATCCGCGAGGATTTCAGATTGTGGCATGACGTTTTCCTCTAACGAAAGTCGTGCGATTAATTGTTGACAAAATCACTCCAGTTTTTATGATCGTAGCGGGTACCCCGAGCGGTCCGTGATGGGAGAGGAGTCGGTATGGCTTTTGAGAAGTGGGATCCGCAGCCTGAGTTCGAACGGTTTCCTGCTTCGGCGACGATCGTACAGTCCCGGCTGATCCGTCTGCCCTCTCCGGTCGCCGACATGCTTCGCCTGCGCGGCAAGACCAGCGCGAACCTCTATTACGACAAGAAGCGCAAGATCATCGGCATCAAGCCGCTCGACCGGAAGGAAGAGGGCGCCGCAAAGATCCGTCAGTCCGACAAGTCCACGTCGCTGCACGTGCCCAGCTTCTTCCGCTCCTACGACATCGACGTTCCCGGCATCAAACGCTTCCATTGCTGGTACGACGAGAAGGAGCGCATGGCCATGATCGACATCTCGCGCCCCTCTCCGCGAGGGCGTCCCGCGGGGACATGAAAAAAGGCGGCCGGTTCGGCCGCCTTTTCTTTTCCTGCAGGTTCGTGCGATCAGTGAGTGGTGGCGCGGCGCCGTGATGGCGCGCGTGCGGCCCACATGCTGCGGATCTCTTCCGCGGTGCCATCCGCAAAGACCACCGTGCTCGCCGAGGCGTTCGCGCTGGCCTCGGGGAAGAAGGCGCCGTTGTCGGCGAAGAGCTGGGCCAGTCCGGCCAGCGGGATCTGCGTCTTGTACCCGGCGTTGATCGCCTTGATGTACTCGTTGGCAAAGAGCAGGTAGCCGATGTCGGTGAGGTGGAAGCCGTCCAGGCTGAAGAAGCCGCCGCTGATGAAGGCCGGCGTGATGGTGACCGGTCCCACATGCAAACCACCAGGCGCAGACACGCGGTCGAACAAACCCTTGATGTCGGCGACCGGGATCTTCCGGGCCGCTGCCGCCGCGGTGATGACGGCGTTGTACTCGCTGACGCGGCCCACGATCGCAGCGGTTTCGGTGGGAGTGAGCACGAATCCATCGGCGAGCGGCTTGCCGACGTGCGGGAGCTGGTTGAACGGCGGGATGTTCTTGAACGCCTCGGGGAAGCCGTACCCCTGCGCGAGTTGCCCGCGCGCATCGAGCGTGATGTAGCTGCCGGCCGGCACCTGCCCGAAGACGCCTCCGCCGAGGTCGGCGATGTAGTAGATCGGGAGTCCGTCAGGACCGAGCAGGGGCTGCCCGGTGGAGGGGTTGACGATGAATGGCTTGATGAGGGTGAAGTACGGCGGAATCTGATTCGGCAGAGTTCCGACCACCATGCCCGCGCCCGGGGCGCCGGCGATCACGGAATCCAGGATCGCCTCATAGCGCTGCTTGAAGACCGCCGTGTCGGTGAGCCGCGCCGGTGTTCCGGCCAGCGCCGCGCCCAGGTAGTCGTTGCCGCCGGCCCACATCGCCAGGAAGGTGGGACGTTGTGCGATGGCCTGCTGCACCGCGGTTCCCAGCCCGCGCAGGATGAACCGGCCGAAGACGACCGGGGTCGTGTCCGCCGGCGTCTGCGGCTCGGCTCCGGTGATGCTCAGCAGCGCGCCGACGGTGCCGCCGGGGATGCTCAGGTTGTTGTACGGACGGCCGAAGTTGAGCATCAGAGGATTGCCCAGTCCGGAGCCGTTGACCGGACCGACGGTGAGGCTCTGCAGGATGAGCTCAGGGCCGATGCCTGGGTACGAGACGAGAGGCTGCGCGAAGCACGGATCGGTCGGGAGCGCAGTGACGGGGCAGAGAGGGACTCCTGCCTGGCGGGCCACGATGCCGGGCCAGCTCCAGACCTGATGGCGCTCGTTGAGCGAATTGCTCTGGAAGCCCGAGCCGTAGCTGTCGCCGAGGACGACGAAGCGTGTGAAGTCCGCCGATCCGCGCTGGGCGAACGACGGCAGGGCGAAGACTGCTGCGACAACCACAGCCGCTGCGAATTTCGTGTATTTGGTCATGAGGGTCTCCTTAGAAACGATAGCCGAGGTTGACGCTCCAGAGGACGGCGTCGGTCTCGTAGGTACCGTCGAATCCTTCCGGGTTCTGTCCGTTGGTGCTGCGGTCTTTGAAGTGCAGCACCATCAGCCCGCCGTCGACGACGAACGGACCGCGATGCCAGCCGGCGCCGAGGGTCGCGCCGATGCGGTCGGAGTCGGGGAGCAGCGGGCTCACTGCGGTGACCGGCTGCGGATTCTGGTCGTACACCGCGCCGAGCCGTACGTCCCACTCGGGAGTGGCCGCGATATTCGCGCCCAGGCGGAACGCGGAGGAGTCATCCCAGTTCTGCTCGCGGACGAAGCTGCGCGCCGGCTGGTTGTCAAAGTCGACGGACAGAGCCTCGAAGCGGCTCCAGGTCATGTGCGTAATGTCGAACTCGATGTCCCAGCGCTCGTTCGGGCTGAAAGCGACGCCGATTGCGGCAACGGCCGGGAAGGGGATGGTGGCGGAGATGGTGTCGTCCTTCGGGAACGTCGAGGCCACCAGTCCGTCAAGCTGCGCGTTGCCGGTGGAGATCTGCGTAAAGTCGGCCTTGCCCTCCACATCGATGTCCATCTCGCTGCGATAGGAAGCGCCCAGACGAATGCGCTCGCTCGGCTTGAAGAGAAGCCCGACGTTGTAGCCGATGTCCGAACCGTAGTCGCTGCCGAGGCGTACGTTGCCGATGTCCGAGATCCGGCCCGTAAAAGGGTTGGGGAAAGGCAGAGGGATGTTCTGGCTGAGGATGACGCGGGCGCGGCGGTACTCGACCCCGCCGCCGATGGCGATGCGGCCGTCGGAAGTCTGCCAGGCGATGGTCGGCTGCACGGACAACGTCTTCAGGTCGGCGTCGCGGGAGACGAAGCGTCCCACCCAGGGATCGGCCCAGTCGGTACGAAGGCCCCACGAGGAGAAGGTGCCCACGCCGATGGTGATGTTGTCCCCGATGGGAATCACTCCGTAGATGTTCGGTGGGATGAAGGTGTGGCGGTCGTACTTGCCTGAGGTGCCGGCCGTGTAGACGCTGTTCGGATCGCCGTTGAACTCGTTGGAGAAGTTGATGAACGTGGCGCCGGAAAGAACCGCTAGCTCGCGCTGCTGAGCAATGCCCGCGGGGTTGTAGAAGATGGCGCTGGGATCGTCGGCCGTGGCGACGAACGCGCCGGCCATGCCGCTCGCTTTCGCCCCTTGTTCGAAGATCGAAAAGCCTGCACCGAACGCCGTGACGCTCGTCATGAGGCAGCCG
>JANMSA010000489.1:0-3246 GCA_031388865.1 Acidobacteriota bacterium
CCGGCAGGGGTCGCGTACGTTTGTCATGCGCCCCTCGCTGTTCACGATCTCCGCGACCTCTGCCGGGGTCGACATGCGTGGACGTTTGTCGTCCGGTGGTCGCTCGCTTTGCTCGCACCACCGGCTACCGTCCGCGCCGCCTCCAGCGGCGGTTTTCTGCCGCGAGAGACTCCTAGCCACTGCCTACTGCGTACTGCCTAGTGCCCACGAACCAACCGTCAATCGCTGAATACTCACACGGCCGGAATGGTGAACGTGAACATTGCGCCGCCGCCCGGCACGTTCTCCGCCCAGACCTGCCCGTGGTGCGCTTCCACGATCCCGCGCACGATGGCCAGCCCGAGGCCGGCACCCATGTGGGCGGTCTTCTTCGCCTGCCAGTAGGGCGTGAACACGCTCTTCAGGTCCGCGGGGGGGATGCCCGGACCGCTGTCGCGCACCTTGAAGTGCACCTGCTTCCCGCGCGCCTCGACCTCGATAGTGATCAAGCCACGCTCGGGCGTGAACTTGATCGCGTTGCCGACGAGATTGCCGAGCACCTGCACCAGGCGGTCACGATCCGCGCAGATCGGGGGCAGAGAGCCGCGGAGCTCGCAGGTGATCCGCTGCTTCTTCTGCTCGCCGATCGGCTCCTGACCAGCATGGACCTCGCGAACCAGTGGCTCCACCTCGATCTCCGCGGCTGCGATGGCGAGTCCGCCCGCCTCGACCCTGGCAACGTCCAGCAGGTCTTGAATGAGACGCTGCATCTGGCGCGCGGACGTCCGGATGGTTTCCACGAGCTCTCGCTGCTCCTCCAAGGGTGCACCGTTGAGCAGGTCCGCACTGAGGGCGATGGTCGTCAGTGGATTGCGCAGGTCGTGCGAGACGATGCCCAGAGTCTCGTCGCGCACGCGTACCGCGGCTTCCGCGCGCTCCTTGGCTTCGCGCTCCTGTTCCATCAGCCGCACGCGACGCAGCGCGAGCGAGGCCAGATCCCCAAGCGTGCGCGCGCGGACGATGTCTCCGTCGCCGAAGCGGCGGCCGGACGTGGAGCTGTTGAGCAGCACCAGAGCGCCGAGCGGCTCCTCCTCCGCAATGAGCGGCGTGACCAGCACCTCGCAGTTGGCGCAGGTGTCTGCCAGATAGGGCGCCATGTGCTTTCCGAAGCCCTGCATGTCGGCGAGCACGATCGGCTGCCTGCCCTGGAGAATCTCGTCCGTCATCGATCCCGGGAATGCCACGCGCAGTCCGCGCGACGGTGCGCCGCGGCCTGCGGAGGAGACCACCTCCACCATCCTCTGTTCACCCTGCAGAACAATCCGTTCGACGTAAACGCCGTCGGCGCGCGTGACGAGCGTGGCGCGGTTGGTGATCTCATAGAGCACGTCCGTCATCTCGACGGCGCCCGTGAGCGCGCTGGCCAGGTGGCGGAACGAAGCCTCCTCGTCCGCGCGCCGCTCGAGCTGCTGCCTGGTCCCCTCGGCATCGGCGCGCGCCCTCTGTTCAACCTCCCGAGCGCGCACGCGCTCGGTGACGTCGCGCGCGAATCCGGTGAAGATCGTCTGACCGCCGGACGTGTATTCGCCGAAGGCAAGCTCGCACGGGAACTCGTGTCCATCCTTGTGGAGCGCCGGGAGCTCGACGCCCGTCCAGGGAATGTTGCGGGTGCGCGTACTGAGGTAGCGCTGGATGCCGCGCTCATGCGCCGCGCGCAGGCGCTCCGGAATGATGATCGACAGCGGCTTCCCGAGCAGCTCTGCGGGCAGGTATCCGAAGAGTCGTTCGACGGAGGCATTACAGAACGTGATGATGCTGCGCTGGTCGATCGTGAAGATGGCGTCCTGCGCGGTCTCCGAGACCAGGCGGTATCGCTGCTCGCTCTCGCGCAACGCCTCGAGGAAGTGACGGCGCTCGATGAAGTCGCCGATCTGAGCGCCGATGAGCATCATCACCGGCGTGAGCGCCTGATCCGGTTCCCGTTCCGCCGCGCTGAAGAACTCCAGCGCGCCGACGACGCGCCCCCCGGTCGTGATCGGAAAAGCGAACGCGGAGCGCATCCCCGCGCGACGGGCCAATGGCGCACGCGGATAGCGCCCGGCATCGTCGAAACGTGGGACCCAGACGGCCTCGCCCGTCTGCCACACCTCTCCGATCAGACCGACGCCGCGCGAGACCTGGCCGTTGTCGCAGAGGGCCGCTGCCAGCGAGGCGTCCACATGGGGAGCGTGCCACTGATCGACGCATTGCACCGTGTCGTCGCGAAACTCCCACAGCGCGCCGAGGTCCCAGCCGAGGTTTTCGCAGACCGTCTGCATGACGGCGCGCGCGGTCTCTTCGAACGCCCGCTCCTCCCTGAGAAGGTTCGTCAGCGCGAGCTGCGCGGCCAGGCGGCGCTCCGTGCTCTGGCGCTCGGTGATGTCGCGTGCGAATTTCGAGTAGCCGGTGACCTCCCCGTCCGCGTTCCGGAGCGACATCGTCACCCCGTCCATGAAGATGCGGCGGCCACTCTTGTGGAGATGCCAGCGGGTGTCATCGGCCCGCCCCTCCAGTCGCGCTTTTTCGAGCTCCGCCGCGGGCATCCCCAGGGCGACGTCCTCGGGAACGAACAGCATGGCGAAATCCTGCCCGCGAGCTTCCTCTGCGCCGTAGCCGAAGATGGCCTCGGCGCCCGCGTTCCAGAGCTCGATATGGCCGGAGGCATCGAGCAGGATGATGGAGAAGTCGCGGGCCTCCTCGACGATCCTCCGGAAGACGTCCGTCATGACGAGGCCAGCAGGAGCACAGGACGTGCCGCATCTGCTAGACTGCGCGGCCCGTGAATGCCTCTGCGCCATCCGGCGTTGTTAGGGCTTCGGCGACATCGGTCTACCCGATGCGGTCCGCGCGCAATCGCGGCGTCTTCCGGGGTCGTCCAATGGTAGGACGCGGGTCTTTGGAGCCCGTTATCGTGGTTCGAATCCACGCCCCGGAGCCAGCGGCTTCATATTTTCCACTTTTTCTGCTGTTGACAATCTTTCCGTCGTGATATCCTGACGTCCTTAATCCCGGGTGGGATCCAGCAGGCATGACTCACTACGACGACGACGCATTGTTCGAATTCGTGCAGGGCACCTCGCCGATTGCCGGCGAGATCGAGTCGCACGTCTCTGGATGCAGCGAATGCGCGAGCGAGCTCGGGGAGCGGCGCGAGCTGGTGATGACGCTCTCCGATCGCGAGACGTGGCAGGCGGACCCGCCGGCGCCGCGGCAGTTTGCCGTCGATGT
>JANMSA010000491.1:0-2711 GCA_031388865.1 Acidobacteriota bacterium
AAGGTTGATGACCGCGTCGGCGCCGTCGACCGCCTCGGCCCACGGTCCGGTTGTGCCATCCGGTGACCACGTGATCTGGCCGGGCCCAGCAGACCGGCGGGTCAACACAGAGACATCGTTGCCGCTGTTCCGAAGCTGCGAAACCAGCGGCGTTCCCAGGAACCCCGTTCCACCAGCGACAACAACTTTCATGCCTCACCGCGATCGGTGGCGCGACGCCGATTTGTGACGCGTCGTTTTGCTGGTCGAAGCGAAGTTCTCGTAGGACCTCATTCCGAAACCGGCATTCCCGTCTCTTTCAAACCCTCGACGGGGGCCGCCAAGTCATCGATGCGAATCCGAATGCGATTCCATCCGCCCAGGAGCCGGCGTCCGGCCGTCGGCCATCGCCTGCCCGGCCCCGCCCGCACCGGGCGCGTTGAGCAAGAGCTGAAGATCTCCCCTGGAAATGCATGCGAAGCCCGGCCGGCTGCATGTCGACGTGGAAGCCAAGCATCCCGGTGTAGCAAACGGACTGCCCTGCCGACGTCTGAAACGATGTATCGGACACTGACCTCACCCAACGTGATCCTCGCCGGGGTTCTGACGTCCGGTAGCTTAGCGATAGCTAAGGACGCGACGGCAGGTGCGACATCAGAGACATCGCACCTGCTCTTTGTGGACCGCGATCACGACAAGGAACGCTGATTTACTTCGCGGGACACTCACCCGCGACCTGGCGAATCACCGTTCCGCGGATTTCCACGAGATCGTCAGCGGGCGTCCGCCTCTCAGGGGTCGCGGTTGCTCGATCCACGTTCTCGAACATGCCGTCGATCTGCACACGATGACCGACGTGCTGCTTCAGTTGGTCGTCATCGATCCCCTCGACCTCGTACATCATCATCGCTCCGCGCGTACCTGATGTGCCGGTCGGCGTTTCTCCGGGTCTCGCCTGCGCGGTGCCGGTCGCCGGGGCCGATCCTTTGATCATCCTGGTGCTCGTCAGGATGTAGTCTTCCGCGATGCCCGCCCGCTCCGCGATATTGGGCTTTCGGCCAGCCACATCCGCTTCTCGCATCAGACAGCCCTCGACGGTGACCATCCTTGCCTTGTCCTGCGTCGTTGGGGTTTGGGTTGCGGGTGGTGTTTGTTGAGGTGGAGTCTGTGTCGGCGGGTTCTGAGCCCCGACCGTCACTGTTAACGCGAGCGCGCCTGTGAGCACACATCCGAGAAGAATTCGGCTCATCTGCTGCCTCCTGTCTTGTGACACCTCGCGATAGGACTGCAAGTGAAACTCCACGCCCCCGACCTTGCTCCGCCGGTGTCTTCCTTCGCCGCATGTGTTGCGGTTCAATACGGCGATGACGTAGATTACACGGTCGTCCGTCGGCGAGGCCGCGTGGACGTGGCCGCCGAGCGTGCCTGCTTCGAGAGTGCCTTGGGGACGCCGCACGCTGCGGTTCGCGCTTGAGCGCCCCGATGTCGCGCGACCGCTTCGCTGATGGTGTCCTTTTCCTTTGTGTCCCGCTTTGACCTGCGCGGTACGCGCGGCCCGCGCTCTTCCGTGTGCGCGCCGGCGCGGATTGGGGGATTCAGCTCAGCCCCAGTCGCGGTCGCCGGGTGGAAATCGCACACCTCTGCCTTCATTACGGTTCAGGCAGCAGTGGCCGTCGCTTTGCAGCTTCATTCAGACTTGAGGAGGTTGTCATGGATACACACGTTAAATCTTCAACAGGTGCGGCGACGGACACGAGCTGGGATCAGGAAGACACGTACTGGCGCGGCAATTACCAGGATCGTCCGTACGTCGGCACCAACCGCAACTACGATAGCTGGCGTCCCGCCTACCGGTACGGTTGGGAGTCGGCGAATCGGTACAGCGGCAAGAACTGGAGCGACGTCGAGACGGACCTGCGCTCGGGCTGGGATCGTTACGAACACCGTGACGATGCCCCCACGACCTGGAAGCAGGTGAAGGATGCCGTCCGCGACGGCTGGGATCGCATGATGGGCCGCAAGTAGCGGTCAATCGCCGTCGGCAGGATCAGCGGTGCAGTTCTGATGGGCTTGGGGCTCGGGTTGGGCTGAGGTATTTCCTGCGACCCGGAACGCGGTCGTCGCCGTCGAGGTCGCGTCCGCACCCGGCCCTGAGTCTGCTGGTGCTTTCACTGCTGGTTCTCGAACGCAATCGCGCCTGTGACGTGCAGCGTGAACCGTAGATCCTCGAAAGGAAACAGCTCATGACGAAACTGGCTCGAGATGTGATGACTCCCGGCCCGACATGCTGCACCCCCGCACACCACGCTCGATGAGGTGGCGAAGCTGATGGCGCAGAAGACTGTGGTGAGATCCCTGTCGTCGATAGTGGTGACCAGCCGACCGGCGTGATCACCGATCGCGACATCGTCTGTGGTGTCGTGGCTGCGACGCAGCGACGGAGTTCGTCCTCGCGGGAACCACGCTCGGGGACACGAGACGGCAGCAGGCTGCAGATGCCGGACATCTCACCGCTCCCGCACGGTGTCTGTCATGTTTGCGGCGGCAGGATACGGCAAAACGGCGTGTCAGGATAGTCGTTCGTGGCCCCGAGCCGACGACGTGTCTTGTCGAGGGCGCTCAGCACGCGACCTCTCATGGCGCAAGCAGGCGACTCACGGGTGCGAGCGCTGCGTATTCCGGCCATCGTGATCGCTCAGTCCGGTCATCGTGATCGCTGATTCTGGTCAAGC
>JANMSA010001086.1:0-5980 GCA_031388865.1 Acidobacteriota bacterium
TACGGAAGCTCCCCGTGGCAGCTCCCGCGCCCCTGCCGGGGCGCAACATAAACCCACCGCATGTTCCGGTGGTGTCGCGCTTCGCGCTCAACCACCGGCTATTCGCCGTCACGCCTCCGGCGTGCAATACCGAGTTGTCGCGCGCCACGCCACGACGGACCCTCTCGTCACACACGATTCGGTGGGAGCGCGACCACCGATGCGCAGAGTGCGCGCCGGAGGTGTGATGGCAAATAGCCGGTGGTTGAAACGCGCACCGCGGGTGCCACGGGTTGCCCGATCCCCCAGGGTTCGCGCCCCGGCGGGGGCGCAGGACCCCCGACGGGGAGCAATACAAATCCACCGCACGTTCCCGTGCCTGGACCGGCGCAGGGCCGGATACAATCCTCGAACACGATGACCCTCGCCCCCGGTACGAAACTCGGCCGGTATGAAGTGCGCTCCCTGCTTGGCGCAGGCGGCATGGGTGAGGTTTACCTCGCGTACGACCACGATCTCGAGCGGGAAGTCGCGGTGAAAGTTCTGGGGGACGGCGCGGCAGATGGTGCCGATCGCGCGCGTCGCTTCGTGCAGGAGGCGAAGGCTGCCTCCGCGCTCAATCATCCGAACGTGGCCACGGTGTACGAGATCGGCAGTCACGAGGACGTCCGCTTCATCGCCATGGAGCTCGTTCCGGGTCAGCGACTGCGCGACCGGCTTCGTGACGGAGCGATGCCGATCGACGAGGTGCTGGCGATCGGGATCCAGATCGCGGCGGGTCTCGGCTCCGCACACGCGGCGGGCATCGTTCATCGCGACGTCAAACCGGAGAACGTGATGATCCGCCCTGACGGCTACGCGAAGGTGCTCGACTTCGGCCTGGCCAAGTTGCGCCAGCTTCGCGAGAGCGACGCCGCCACGCTTCTCAAGACGGCCACCGGCACCACCATGGGCACTCTCGGGTACATGGCGCCGGAACAGCTCAGCGGCGGCGACGTCACCCCGGCAGCCGACGTGTTCAGCTTCGGCGTCGTCCTCTACGAAATGATCGCCGGCCGCCGGCCCTTCGTTGGCAACACCCCCACCGAAATCGCGACCGCCATCCTGTCGAAATCCCCCAAACCGCTGGACGCTCCTCCAAAGCTCACGGCCGTCGTCACGAAGGCACTCTCCAAAAATGCCGACGATCGCTATCCCACGGCGAACGAGATGCTCGAGGACCTCCGCTCGATCTCCGCGACCATTCGGGCCAGCGGGAGTGACGCGCCGCGTGAGGGCCGTTCCAGAACGCTGCTCATCCTGGCGGGTGTGCTCGTCATCATCACGCTCCTCGCCGCCTCGGGCCTGGCCATCCGTTCGAAAAGGACGCGCGCCGCGCAGCAGTCCATCGCCGCCTCGGAGGCGCTCCTGCAACAACGGAAGTTCCCGGAGGCGTATGAGGAGGCGGCGCGGTTACTGGCCACTCTTCCGAACGAGCAGCGGCTCCGCGACGTGATCGCGAAGTCGGCCTCGAGCGCGACTTTCGAAACAACCCCTCCCGGCGCAGCGGTCTTCCTCGAACGCTTCCAGGGGCCGCAGGGACGGAAGCGCGCCGGCACGACCCCGCTCACGATTGCACAACTTCCCTTTGCGGACTACGTCGTGACTCTCGAGAAGAGAGGCTATGGGACCGCGCAGACTCCGCTGCCGCTGTATCCGCTCATCAACCGCGGTGAGACGTCGCGTGTCAGGCCCGGGCGCGTCTCGGTGAAGTTGATCCAAGCAGGGAGAGTGCCGCCCGGCATGGTCGCGGTCGCCGGCGGCGAATACAAGCTGGCCGGATGGTACCGCGCGAGCGATCGCGCGGTGCAGCTCCGCGACTTCCTCATCGATCGTCATGAGGTTTCGAATCGCGACTTCGAGGCCTTCGTGCGCGATGGCGGCTACCGTCGCCCCGAGTTGTGGAAGACGATCGCCCTCGGCGAGGTTGCCGCGAGCCTGCGCGATACGACCGGTCTCCCCGCTCCGCGCAACTGGAGTGGGGGAGCGCCTCCCGCAGGACTTGAGAACCATCCGGTCACTCACGTCACGTGGCATGAAGCCTCGGCATACGCACGGTGGAAAGGAAAGCAGCTGCCGACGATCTATCAATGGGAGAAAGCCGCGCGATACCCCGAGACCAGGGGGCCGGCCAACACCTTCCCCTGGGGTCTGATCGGAGAGGGCGTCGATGCGAGCGAGCGGATGAATTTCAGCGGCCGGGGGACGATGCCGGTGGAGAGCATGCCCTTCGGGCTGGGACCGTACGGTGCGTATCACATGGCGGGCAATGTCTCCGAGTGGGTCCGAAACCCGCGGCCGCCCGGATACGTCGTGCGGGGCGGAAGCTGGAACGACGCGCTCTACACGTTCGGCAGGACCGGTGGGTTCCCGGCGTCCTATGCGAGCTCGGAAGTCGGATTCCGCTGCGTCAAGCCGCTGGATGGTGACGGCAACGATCAGGGCGAGTTCGCGCTGAGCCCCTCCGGGTTCGTTCCGAAGTACGAGCCGGTCGGCGACCAGGCGTTCGAAGAGATCCGCGCTCGTTACGATTACACGAAGACGCCACTGAAAGCGCGTGTCGTCGAGCGGGTCGATCAGGGGGATTGGACGAGGGAAAGAATTGAGTACGAGGTCGATGGCCGGACCGTCCCTGCGTACTTGTACCTCCCCCGGAACTTCAAGCGTCCGCTGCAGGTCCTGCACTTCTCGCCGGCCGGCGATGTGTACAGCGGGTGGAGGACCGTGCCCCACAGCGTAGAGATCTCACTCGCGCCCGTGATTCGGGGGGGGCGCGCGATTTTCGCGGTGGTCATGCCGGGATTCATTGGCCGGCCTAACGCCCCCGGGTTCGTGGAGCCCGACTCGCGCTCCGTCGAGTTCGTCGACTTCACGGTGCGGCAGGTCACCGAGATGCGTCGCGGCATCGACTATCTGGAGACGCGCCCCGATCTCGATCGCTCGCGAATCGGATTTTATGCCGTCAGCGCAGGCTCCTGGGAGGGTGTGATCCTCCTCGGCATCGAGAATCGCTATCGATCCATCCTGCTCATAGGCAGCGGCATCCTGCCGCGGGAGGTCACCGACACGCCTGCCGCGAACCGCATCAACTTCGCCCCACGCATCGCCGCCCCCAAACTGATGATCCAGGGCCGCTATGACGAATCCGCCCCTCTCGAGAGCGCAGCGGAACCGCTGTACCGTCTGCTGCGCGAGCCCAAACGCATCGAGGTCTTCGAGGGGGGCCATGTCCCGACGGTGAACATCGCCATGCCGATGATGACCAGGTGGTTCGATGAGACCTTAGGGAAGGTCGAGTGACGGATCAGTGGCACGCTCTTCGACGCCATGAAGTCCGGAGCGCAGGGCTTCCTGGTGGAGGACGTCAGCCGTCGACGTCCACGTCGATGTCGGAGTCGAGTTTCGAGCGGATGTCCTCGATCACCGGGGACTGACACGCTCCCTCGCGGACGGCGCGGGCGAGCCGCTGATAGCGCTCGAGCAGGCCTTCATGGCCAAGCCCTTCGAGCTCCACCGTCTCGAAACTGATCATGTCGTCGGAAAGCCTTACCTGTTGCATAGTTCTATGGTACAGCACGACCTATACCGGGTCGCTATCCGTGAATTCCAAGCTCGGCGGCCAGAAACTCCGACCACCATAACCTCACCTTCAGGGTAATCAGTTCCTGCAGGGTCGAATCGTTACTGAGTCGTAAGAGCGGCGTGAGGTTCGAGGTGCTCGCCAGCGAGAGCACCCCGACGCGGCGGCCCGGCGCGGGATAATATACGGGTTGCGCCCACACAGCGGTTCGCGCCGCTTCCTCGACGAACAGCGGGCTCTCGGAAGCGATGTAGAGCACAGGCTCGCTCCGCAGGAACGCCTGTCCCACAGGCTGCCGCCCAGGGCGGATCAGCGTGGTGAGGATCGGATCGGCGGGATTTGCGATCGTCGTGTGTGCGCACAGCAGGCCGTGCTGTTCCGAGTCGTAGAGAAACAGCGAAACCTCCAGGCCGCCGGCAGGATCGGGAGGAGCCTGTCCGAAGATCTCCTCCAGCACCGATTCCCCGACATTCAGAAGGGACGTGACCACGCGCAGTTGCGCCGCTGGCTCCTGCCGCCAGCGCCAGAGCCGCCGCCCGATCTCTTCAACCTTGCCGGCATCCGCCGCCGACAGAACAGGCTCGCCCCCGTCCTCATCCGGGACCTTCCAGATCAGCGCGTACTCATAGCCGGGAAGCGGCAGGTCCACCGACAGAACCACGGTCCGCGCCGACTCGATATTGATGAGGAAACGCCGGCAGTAGTCCTCCTCGGCAAGGTCCCTGCTGCCTTCAGGGTCCCGGACGACCAGACGCACGCTGTCCGGGAAGCGGCCGGGTGGAAACACCGTGGCCAGATGAAGACGCTCGCAGATGCATTCCGCGATGCCGCCAATCGTCTCCTCGTCGCTCTCCTGATCCGTGGCGTCGAGGCGATCCCGCTTCCGGAAAAAGATGGCGTTGGCGAGACGGATGTTCCGCTGAAAGGTGAAGGGCTGGGTGCTGATGGGAGGGTCGAAACTGGCCACCCCCCGGCGCGTCTGCCGGTCGTCTCCATCGGCCTTGGTCCATTCCCATGTGATCGATGAGGGCTGCAACGTGCATTCGGCGAAGTAGGCGAGTGACGATTGGTACGCCACGCTCAGTTGATGGACGGGCGCGCCGCGCACCGAAACCGCGTTCTCGAATGTCTCGGAAATGAGATCGTCTCCGCCCGGAGCCAGGATCGTGTCCACACGTTTGAGCGATGTCACCCGTAGCTGCTGTTTTGAGCTGCTGGCCAAACGGTGGAATCGGACTCGGCGTGCGTCCGCGTAACTGACCAGGCGCGCGACCATTTCCCGTTCGTAGTTTGCAGTGGGGCGGGCTCGACGCTCCAAGTCGATCGATCCGTTATCGTGGAGCGTGATGAGGTTGTAACAAACCGGTCGCTTCTCGCTCCGGCCGGCACTCCCGCTGGCAACTACCGAGATCGCCCGAGCCTCTCCCTCGCCGTCGAAGAAGACTGCGCGGGAAGCCGCGGGATGGTGCTTGTGTCCGTGCAGAATGACATCCATGCTCCGGCGCACCATTTCCTCCATGAACATGCCCGCGTTCCGCAGCAGGAGGTACTCCTCCAGATTGTGGACGCTGCGATGCTCCGTCGCGGCGATGGGCATGGGGTGGTGGTGGAGGAGCGCCACGCGCGTGCAGCGGTTCCACTCGGGGATCTTCTCGGCCTCTCCCACAACGGATTTGAAGAAAGTCAGGTCGGTCTCGGCAACGGAGCCCGCCGCCAGCTCGATCGGACTGAGATTCACGTTCGAGTCGAACGGGAAAATGAAGGCGTGCAGCTCGGGAAAATAGGCGTGCTCGCCGTGGGCTCCGAACACGGAACGGAAGGTGTCTGCCTGTGTCGAGCGAAACCCGATGATGCCCTGGAGTTTGACGTCGTGATTGCCGGGCACGACGAACAAACCCCTGCGCTCGACGTTGGCGCTGAGGCAAAGCGACAGCAGGTAGTCGTGTACGTTTCGGAACGCCTTATCCATCCTGAAAGCGTCGGTGACCGACCCGTCGATGAGGTCACCGGTCACGGCGAGGACGTCGATTTTCCCCGCGGCTTCCGTAAGATCCGCCGTCAACGCCGCCCAAACGGGTCCGTCCGTCCTGGTCGAAGTGTCGAAGTGCAGGTCCGACAGATGCGCGATCACGGTCTGTCCGGGCGTCTTGCGACCGAACCCGTCGATCCTGTTGAGCGTCACCATCGTCTTTCTTAGGAGAGCCATGGCCGGCGGATTCCCTACCCTCCCGTATTGGCCTGCGGTGGTATCGCGCTGCGCGCTCAACCACCGGCTATTCGCCACCACGCCTCCGGCGTGCAAAGCGCACGTCAACACGCGATACGGTGGGTCTCGGCTTCGCGGCCAGCACGAAGGAGCTCCGTGCACGTCTCAGGCGTGAA
>JANMSA010001102.1:0-2236 GCA_031388865.1 Acidobacteriota bacterium
CCCTCCTCGAAGAAGTGCGCCAGGCGTTCCACGACTGGAAGCTGGCGGCAGACCAGCTGCGCGAGATCAGCGACGCTCAGCGTGACCGCGCATTGCGGCTGGACCTCCTCAAGTACCAGGTCGATGAGATCACTGCGGCAAAGCTCGATCCTCTGGAGAAGGAAGGACTGCACGAAGAGAAGGCCATCCTCAGCCATGCGCGCGAGATGATCGAAGCGACGGCAGGCGCTTATCAACGGATCGACGAAGACGAGAGCTCTGCGATCGCGCAGCTCGGCCGCGCACTGCATCTGCTGCAACCTCTGGCCCGCCAGATCGAAGAGATCGGTCGCATCGCCGGCGAGCTTCAGGACGCGCTTTATCGCGTTCAGGATCTGGGGCGCACCCTGGCCAGTCTCTCCGAGAGCACGCGCCACGATCCCGCGCGCCTGGACCTGATCGAGGATCGCCTGGTCACGGTTGAGCGTCTCGAGAAGAAGTACGGCGGCTCGATCGAATCTGTCCTGGGGCACCTCGGCCGCATTCAGGACGAGTACGAGCGTCTGACCGACTTCGAGTCCAGCCTGGAAAAGTTGCAGAACGCCGAACAGACGCGCCTTGCGGCGTATCGCAGTCACGCGGAGAAGCTTTCCGCCTCGCGCAAGAAAGCAGGACGATCCTTTGAGCAGGCCATTCAGAAACAGCTGAATGACCTGGCGATGGAGCGGACCACCGTGCGCATCACCGTCGAGCGCGAGGAGACCTCACGCGAACACGGAATCGACCGCATGGACATCCTCATTGCGCCGAACCGGGGTGAGGAGCCGAAGGCGATGCAACGCATCGCGTCCGGCGGAGAGCTCTCGCGCATCCAGCTTGCGATCGCGGCGGCCCTGTTCCAGGCGTCGACCCACGCAGCCGCGGCGACGCTGGTCTTCGACGAGATCGATGCCGGAATCGGCGGTCGTGTCGCGGAAGTGGTCGGGCGAAAACTGCAGGAGCTCAGCGCAAGGAATCAGGTGATCTGCGTGACGCACCTCCCGCAGATCGCAGGCTTCGGCAGCACACACTTCTATGTGTGGAAGGAAGACGAGGACGGCCACACGCGCGCCCGTATCCGCCGTCTGGACGACGCGGAAGAGCGCGTACGCGAGATCGCACGCATGCTCGGCGGCGAGAAGATCACCGACTCGGCCATCGCCCACGCACGGGAACTGATTCAGGACGCGGGGCTCAGCGCCAAGGGCGCAGAGGCGCGATGACGGCTCTCTTGCTTCCCGCCGGACGGCAGCCCAACCCGATCTTCTCCTGCGCACCGCGCACGATGCGTTGCACCCTCGACCGATGAGACGCTGGCACTTCCGCGACGATGCGCCTTCCGCACTGCAGTTGAGCGAGATTGCAGCCGCATTGACGACAGGTGCCGTCGTACTGATGCCCACCGATACCATCTACGGGCTGCACGCCCTGGCCGGCAACGAAGCCGCGGTGGCGAGGATCGTCGAGATCAAGGGGCGGCCTGACGACAAGGCGTTCATCGTGCTCGCCTCCACCATCGAGCAGTTGACAGAGCTGGGGATCACGGCAGCCCCGGAGATCATGCAGGCTCTGGACTCTCTCTGGCCTGCGCCTTTGACGGTCGTTCTTCCGCGCGGCGCCTCCACGCTCGCCGTGCGCATCCCCGCACTCGAATGGCTGCGCGAGCTGCTCGCTCGCACAGGGCCGCTCGTCTCCACGAGCGCGAACCGCAGCGGCGACTCCCCTGTGGACCGTCCCTCGGCGCTCGCTCAGGACTTGCAGAGCTCCCTCGACGTCGTCGACGGAGGGGTCAGAAAAGCGGAACCTTCAGCGATTCTGGACCTTACCGGCCATGAACCGCGGTTCATCCGCGAAGGCGATCCCTTCTTTACACAGAAAGTGTGGAAAACGCTGCGGAAAACGGCCGAAAAACCCCAGTAAGCCGCAAAAAAACAGCCATTCCAGCGCTTTGCACACACGTCTGTGCGAAACCAGTTAAAGATCTCAGGCGCAGGTACTTAGCCACAACTCGACTCATCCCTAAAAGTTGCGCTGTCGCTCTTGACAAACTTTCCAACACTCATCATTTGTCCGGGAGTGAACGAACGGTGTCGGTCCGCAGCACTTCACATCGTCTTTACACTCTGCTCTGCATTCTGTGCAGTGCCGGGAGCCCCGTGAGGGTCTAGTCTCGGCACGGGCTAGGCGGTGGCCGCTGGAGGCGGCCCGTAGGGTAGCC
>JANMSA010001143.1:0-13469 GCA_031388865.1 Acidobacteriota bacterium
AAACAGCGTGGCTTCGCGCGCCGCCACTTCCGCGGACATCGTGCGCAACGCGCGATAGTCGTCGAGGATGTAGATTCCCCGTCCGAACGTGCCCACCACCAGATCGTCGCGGCGCTTCTGCACCCAAAGGTCGCGCACGGCGATGGTCGGCAGTCCGCCCTTGAGCTGAATCCAGTGACCGCCGCCGTTCTGCGAGGTGAACAGCCCGTATTCGGTTCCGGTGAAGAGCAACTTCGGATCGACGTGATCCTCGACGATGACGTACGTCGTTCCGCGGACCGGAAGATTGTTCGTCAGCGCGCTCCAGGTCCGGCCGCGATCGGTGCTCTTGTACACGTACGGTTTGAAGTCGCCCGTCTTGTGATTGTCGAACGCCGCGTACACCGTGCCTGCGTCGTGCACCGAGGCCTGCAGGTGCGACACGTACGTCATCTCCGGCACACCCGCCAGCTTCTCGATTTTTCTCCACTTACCGCCACCGTCCTCCGAGACCTGGATCAGGCCGTCGTCCGTCCCCGCGTAGAGCAGTCCTTCCACGAGCGGCGACTCGGAGAGCGAGACGATGTTGCCGTAGTACGAGGTCGAGGTGTTCTTGGCGACGGCGTCGATGGTCCAGACGCGGCCCATCACCGGCAGTGTGTTGCGATTCACTTTGCGGGTGAGGTCGCCGCTGACGGGCGTCCACGAATCGCCCCGGTTGTCGCTGCGGAAAAGATACTGTGCGGCGAAGTAGAGGCGGTTGTTGTCGTGGGGGCTGATGATGATTGGCGAGTCCCAGTTGATGCGCAGCGGGTCCATCGCGGCGGTGGCCTGCGGCTGGATGTCGAGCGCCTCGCCCGTGCGCTTGTCGATGCGGGAAAGTCCGCCATGCTGCGACTCCGCGTAGAGCACGTTGGGATCTTTCGGATCGGCCATCGTGCGAAAGCCGTCGCCCCCGAGAGTCACGTACCAGTCGGAGTTGGTGATGCCCTGCGTGGTGGTTGTGCGCGACGGCCCACCCAGGCTGAAGTTGTCCTGTGTGCCGCCGTACACATGGTAGTAGGGGAGTGCGTCGTCGGCGCTGATGCGGTAGAACTGCGTGACCGGAAGGTTCTCCTTGAACTCCCACGTCGCCGCGTTGTCGTGCGTCTCGTACAAGCCGCCATCGCAACCGATGAGGAAGTGCTCGCTGTTCTCAGGATCGATCCACATGGCGTGACTGTCGACGTGCTTGGTCTTCTCGTTGATCTTCCGCCAGGTCTTGCCGGCGTCGTTGGACACGTTGACGAAGACGTCCATTGCGTAGATGCGCTGGTCGTCGTTGGGGTCGACGAAGATCTCGGCGTAATACTGCGCGCCGCCGCCCGAGTAGGAGTTCATCTTCTCCCAGTTCGCGCCGCCGTCCCTGGAGCGGAAGAAGCCTCCCGCCTTGCGAGTCGCCTCGATGATGGCGTACACGGTGTCTGGATCTTTGTGAGACACCGCCAGGCCTGCGCGGCCCATCCATTCCTTCGGGAGTCCGCCCTCCAGCTTCGTCCACGTGGCTCCGCCGTCCATCGACTTATGGATCGCCGATTCCGGGCCGCCGTTGATCAGCGTGTAGACGTGCCGCCGTCGCTGATAAGACGCCGCGTAGAGGACGTCCGGGTTCGACGGATCGAGCACGAGATCCGTCACGCCGGTGTTCTCGCTGATCGTCAGGACCGGACGCCAGCTCCTGCCGCCGTCCGTGGTCTTGTACAGGCCGCGGTCTCCGCCGGGCGCCCACAGCGGACCCTGCGCGGCGACATAGACGACATTCGCGTTGCGCGGATCGACCACGATCTTTCCGATGTGCTCGGACTTCGTCAGTCCTACGTTCTTCCAGCTCTTTCCGCCGTCCGTTGATTTGTACACGCCGTCGCCCATGGCCACGGAACGCTGACTGTTGTTCTCGCCGGAGCCGACCCAGATGGTGAGCGGGTTGTGCGGGTCGATGGTCACGCAGCCGATCGAGTACGAGCCTTCGTCGTCGAAAATTGGCGCGAAGGTGGTCCCCGCGTTGGTGGTTTTCCACACGCCGCCTGAGGCGACCGCGAGAATCCAAGTGCGCGGGTCCCGTGGATTCATGGCGATGTCGACGATCCGCCCCGACGTCATCGCCGGCCCGATTCCACGCATGTGCAGACCGGAGAAGGTGGAGTGATCGTATTTGGGCGCATCGGTTGCCTTGGACGCGTTCTTCGCTGCTGGTGCGGCGGAGAGCGGAAACGCAACGAGCAGGGCGAGCAGGTAAGCAGGCGTTCGCATCATGGCCGCGAATCCTAACCGGGACGGGGGCGGATCCGGGTCATGAATCGGTTTCATCTGGGCGCCTGGTCGCCGGCCGGGCGGTGCGCCGCTCGCGGGAAGTGTCCGGCTGGCAGCCCGGCCGGCCAAGCCCGGGAGGCGAAGTAAGGAACACGGGTAGGGAAGCGAAGGCAGGACGCGAAGGCCCGAAGACTGTGAGACGCAGGTGTTACCCTCCGGCGCTTGGCTCTCGCCGTCTACATCGCCGCCGGGTGGCTGCTGCTCTGGCTCACGCATCGATTCATCTCGACGCTGACGCGAGGGGCGGCGGCCTTCCTCTTTCTCCTTCCATTTCTTTTCGTTGGGCAGGCCCTCCTCACCAGCCGCGTCTACGCGCCCGTCGACAAGATCTATATGGACATTCCTCTGTCGCAGGTGAAGGAGCAGTACGGGATTGGCGCTCCACACAATCCCGCCACCGCCGACATCTTTTCGCAGATGATTCCGTGGAGGCACGCGGTGCGCGAGTCGTACTCGCGCGGTGAGTGGCCGCTGTGGAATCCGTACATCCTCTCCGGCGACATCCTCGCGGCTGCTGCGCAGCCCGCGCCGTACAGCCCTTTCACCCTGTTCGCGCTGCTCCTGCCCGCGGCGCTCAGTTTCACTGTGACCGCGGCGATGACGTTTCTCGTGGCCGCCGCGGGTGCGTTCGTGCTCGCTCGGGAGCTGGGATGCCGGGAGTCGACGTCCGCGATCGCGGCGGCGGGCTTCACCTTCTCCGCGGCAAACGCGCTCTACGTACTCTGGCCCCTCGGCCTCTCCTGGGCGCTGCTCCCGCTCCTGCTCCTCTGTGGGCGCCGGGTGGTCCACGAGCCGGCGGTGCGTTCATGGGCGCTGCTCACCACCGCCCTGGTGCTGCTGGTGCTGGCTGGCCATCCCGAGACCGTGCTGCACGTGGTGGTCATCGGCGCGGTTTACGGTCTCACGGAGCTCACCGCTCTCACGCAGCGCACGCTCCGTCACGCACTGCGTGCTCTCGGCACCGCCATCACCGCGGGAGCGGTGGCGCTGCTCGTCTGCGCGATCTTCCTGCTTCCGTATCTCGAAGCGTTGCCCCAAAGCGCTGAATACGTCTTCCGCCAGAGCTGGAAGGATGTCGATTTTTCGCAGCCGACGCCAAAGGTGCTGCTCATGCTGGCGACGGACATCTTCCCCTCCCTGCACCTGCGGCGATGGGTCACTCCCGATCTGGGCGGGATGCACGGAGAGACTGCCGCGGTGGGCAGCATCGTGCTGGCGCTGGCGATCTATGCCGCCTGGCGCGTGCGCTCGCGAGCGACCTGGTTTTTCGGCGGGCTGGCGTTGTTCTGCCTGCTCGCGCATGCCGGATGGAAGCCGGTCTCGCGGATCATTCACGCGCTGCCGCTGTTCGAGATCACGCTGAACGACCGGCTGAGCTTCGCGGCCGCATGCGCGCTGGCGATCCTCGCAGCGCTTGGCGCGGAACATCTCGCCAGGCGTGAAGACCGTCGCGCCGCGGCAATCACGTTCGCGGTCGTCCTGCTGCTCCTCGCCGCAGGGAACTGGTGGATCGAGCACACGTTCGTCATCGAGCCGGGTCCGAGAGACTGGGGCGCGCACACGGTGCTCGCAGAACTGGCTTGCCTTGCCGGGGCGGTCCTGTTGCTGATGATCCGTGCGAAGGGGCTGGTGGCGGGCCTGGTCGCGCTGCTCCTGATCCAGCGGGCTGCGGCTGACGGAGGCGTGCACAAGTCGTTTCCGCAGAGGGCGGCGTATCCCGACATCCCTATCTTTGCGCCAATGAAACAGGTGCGCGAGCCGTTCCGGATTGCGGGCACGCATTGGGCTCTGCTGCCGGGAACGAATGCGCTCTACGGTCTCGAGGACGTCCGTGGCTACGAGGCCATGACTTTTCTCCCGCTGGTCCAGACCTACAAGCTCTGGTGCGTCCCTCAGCCGATCTTCTTCAATCGCATCGACGATCTCGCCTCTCCGTTCCTGTCGATGATGAACGTCCGCTTTGCGTTCACGCAGGCCGCGGCGCCTGTGCCGTCGGGATGGAGCGTCGTCGCCAGAGAGAAAGAGGCAGTGTTGCTCGAGAACGGAAACGTGCTCCCGCGCGCGTTCATCCCGCAGTACGTCACGGTTGGTCTGCAGAGCGAGATCGCCGTAGGGCAGATGGCTGCCGTCACGAACTTCCGCGAGCACGCATGGATCACCACCGACGTCGTTCCTTTCGAGCGCGTGAACGGTCCGGGCCGGGTCGCGATCGAGCGCACCCGCGGTGGGTACACGCTCGATGCGGACATGGACGGCGACGGCTGGATCGTGGTCTCGAACAGCGCATGGAAAGGGTGGCGCGCGTACGTCGACGGCAAGCGCACGCAGCTTCACCGAGCCAACGTCGCGTTCCTCGGCATCTACGTGGGCAAGGGCCAGCACTCGGTGAGGCTCGTCTATCTGCCGCAGTCGTTCGTCACCGGGCGGATGATCACGTTCATCACGCTCCTGGGAGTGCTCGGGTTTGGCGTGGTGAGGAGTCGCAGCGGAGAGTCTCGGCGTCTGAAGTCGTCCTCCTGAACCCCTTTACAGCGCCGGCGCTGCCCGTGAGATGAAGTGACAAAGCATGACATCCCGAGCGTGAGTCGAGGGACCTGGGGGGACGGGTGGCACGAAGCTCATGCTTGCACCGCCGCCCGCCCAGGTCCCCTCGACTCACGCTCGGGATGACAGTTCTTGCCGCGTCACTCGCCAGAGCACGGATCGCGGCGGTTGCCATCGCACCATCTTTGAGACTTTTCCACTTTGCGACTTATCATCCGCGCATGACGCGCGTGCTCGCCCTTCTCACGCTTCTCCTCGCCACCACCCTTGGCGCCGCGGCGCCCGACCTCGCGCACTTCAAGGCAATGAAGTGGCGCGAAGTGGGTCCGTATCGCGGCGGACGTTCCGCGGCCGTCGAAGGGGTGGCGTCGCAGCCCAACACCTACTACTTCGGCTCTGCCGGCGGCGGAGTCTGGAAGACCGTGGACGCTGGCGTGACGTGGAAGCCGGTTTCGGACGGTTTCTTCGGCGGGTCCATCGGCGCGGTCGCAGTGTCGCAGGCGGATCCGAACGTCGTGTATGCCGGTACCGGCGAGAAGACGGTGCGAGGAAACGTCTCGCACGGCGACGGCATGTGGAAGTCCGTCGACGCAGGCAAGAGCTGGTCGCACATCGGCCTGAAGGATTCGCGTCACATCCCGCGCGTCCGCATCCATCCTCGCAATCCTGACCTCGCCTACGCCGCCGTTCTCGGGCACCTCTTCGGGCCGAGCCAGGAGCGCGGCGTCTATCGCACGATCAACGGCGGGAAGAGCTGGGAGCGCATCCTCTTCGCGAACGAGAACGCCGGTGCGATCGACCTGATCCTCGACCCCACCAATCCGCGCGTGCTCTACGCCTCCACCTGGCGCGTGCGCCGCACGCCTTACAGCCTCGAGAGCGGCGGCGAAGGCTCCGCGCTGTGGAAGTCGACGGACGGCGGCGATACATGGAAGAACCTCAGCGCGAGCAAAGGCATCCCCAAAGGACCGCTGGGGATCATCGGCATCACCGTCTCCTCTTCAAATCCCCAGAATCTCTACGCGATCATCGAGGCGGCGGAGGGAGGCGTGTTCCGGTCGAAGGACGGCGGAGAAACGTGGGAGCGCACGAGTGACAGTCGCGATCTGCGCCAGCGTGCCTGGTACTACACGCGCATCTACGCCGACCCGAAGGATGAGGACGCGGTGTACGTTCTCAACGTCCGCTTTCACAAATCGAAAGACGGCGGAAAGACCTTTGCGGGCATCCCGGTGCCGCATGGTGACAACCACGATCTCTGGATCGCGCCCGACGATCCGCTGCGCATGATCGAGGCGAACGACGGCGGCGCGAATGTCTCGAGGGACGGCGGCGCGAGCTGGACGGGGCAGGAGAATCAACCGACCGCGCAGTTCTACCGCGTCTCCATCGACAACTCTTTCCCCTACCGCATTCTGGGCGGGCAGCAGGACAACAGCGCGGTGCGCATTCGCCATCGATCCACCGGCGGGGGCGGAATCGGCGAACGCGATTGGGAAGAGACCGCAGGCGGCGAGAGTGGACACATCGTCGCGAAGCCCGACGACCCGGACGTCGTGTACGGCGGCTCTTACGGTGGCTACCTGACGATGATCAATCACCGTACCGGTGAGTTCCGCGACCTCAATCCGTGGCCGGACAATCCGATGGGTCATGGGGCTGAAGGCGCCACCGAGCGGTTCCAGTGGAACTTTCCGCTGCTGTTCTCCGCGCATGACCCGAACACGCTCTATGCGGCGTCACAGCATCTCTGGAAGTCGGAGAGCGGCGGCGCGCAGTGGGCGCGAATCAGCGGCGACCTCACGCGCAACGACAAGAGCAGGATGGGCCCCTCGGGCGGCCCCATTACCAAGGACAACACCTCCGTCGAGTACTACGGAACGATCTTCGCCGTCGCGGAATCGCCGCTCGAGCGGGGCGTGATCTGGGCGGGCTCCGATGACGGGCTGCTGCATGTGACCCGCGATGGCGGCGCGACGTGGAAGAACGTGACGCCGAAGGGCGCGCCACAGTGGATCATGTGGAACAGCGTCGATCCCAGCCCGCTGGACAAGGGCACTGTGTATCTCGCCGGGACGATGTACAAGTCGGACGACTTCCGTCCCTACCTGTACAAGACCAGCGACTCCGGCGCCACCTGGACAAAGATCACCACCGGCATCGCGAACGATCACTTCACGCGCGTCATCCGCACCGATCACAGGCGCAAGGGACTGCTCTACGCTGGGACAGAGCGGGGAATGTACGTTTCGTTCGACGACGGCGCGTCGTGGCGCTCCCTGCAGCTCAACCTGCCGGTCGTGCCCATCACCGATCTCGCCCTCCGCGACGATGACCTGATCGCGGCCACGCAGGGCCGCTCGTTCTGGGTGCTGGATGACCTCACGCCGCTGCAGCAGATCGATGGCGCACCGACGCGCCCGTTTTTGTTCACGCCGCGCGCCGCATGGCGCACGAGCGGCTCTACTCCGGAGCGGACTCCACGCCACCAGGGTGCGAATCCGCCGCAGGGCCTCATCGTCGACTACTGGCTGCCGGCGGACGTGAAGACCGGAACGAAAGTGAAGCTGGCCATTCTCCATTCCGATGGCTCGGTGATCCGCGAGCTGGAAGGGGAGGTGAAGCCGCCTGCGCCGGCAGTCGAGCCGGCGGTCATGACCGACGCGCCGAAGATGATCAACATCAAGAGTGAAGGCGGCGCGGCCGAGGCCAAGCCCGGTGGAGTGGCCGGGACGTCTCCTGCGGAGCCGGAAGAGAAAGATCCGAAGGCGGAGAAGGAAAAAGAGAAGAACAAGCTTCGCGACTCAGTCCCCGGCCTCAATCGCTACGCGTGGGACTTGCGGTATCCAGAAGCGAAAAAGTTTGAGGGGCTGGTGCTCTGGGGTGGAGGCACGGATGGCCCCCGCGTTCCGCCAGGCAACTACACCGTGGGTCTCACGGTCGGCGAAGAGTCGATGACTGCTGTTGCGGAGCTGAAAAAGGACCCGCGCAGCTCGGCGACGGCGGCGGACCTCCAGAAGCAGTTCGATTTCCTTCTGATCGCGAATCGCAAGATCGGCGAAATCCATACGGAGATCGAGCGGCTGCGCGAGGTGCGCAAGCAGCTCGCCGAGCTGCGTGCGCGCGTCGGCAAGGACGAGAAGGCCAAGCCAATCGTCGACGCGGCGAAGGACCTCGATAAGAAGATGACCACGATCGAGGAGGCGCTGTATCAGACGAAGAACCGCAGCTCGCAGGATCCGCTGAATTTCCCGATCCGCCTCAATGACAAGCTGGCTTCCGTTGCAGACTCCGCGTCCACCGGCGACTTTGCGCCGACCGCGCAGCATCGCACCGTCTACGCCAGTCTGGTCGGACAGATTGACACGCAGCTCGCGCAGCTGCGGGCAGTGCTGGAGAAGGACCTGCCTGCTCTCAACGCACTGGTGAGGCAGCTGGAGATCGCCGCGGTGAAGTGAAGTTGCGCGTATCGGAGGTGGGCTGCGAGGGACTCATCCATCGCCTCGCGAAGCGGGTCGCCGCCGGCGGCGCTGGTCGTCTTTTCGCTACCGCTTTTGCGGCCCGGCTCGTGCAGCTCCGGGAGTCGTGAGACGGACCGGACTCTGTGGCTTCACCATCAACGCCGCCGAGTACTTTCAGACCTTCGACACGCTCGAGGTGCAGCAGACGTTCTACGAGCCGCCCTCGAAACCGACCATGAACCGCTGGCGCGACCAGGCTCCGGAGACCTTCGTCTTCACGATCAAGGCGTGGCAGATCATCACCCATCGCTCCACGAGCACCACCTATCGGCGTCTGAAAACAGAGGTCGACCGCTCGGCTTGCGGTGCGTTCCAGGTCAACGACACGGTGTTGCGCGCGTGGAAGACCACCCGCGATTGTGCCCGACTCCTGCGTGCGCGGGCGATCCTCTTTCAGTGTCCCGCCAGCTTTCGACCCACAGAAGAGAACATTGCCAGCATGCGAGCCTTCTTCGGAGAGATCGAGCGCATGAAAGGCGTCCGCTATCTCTGGGAGCCGCGCGGCGCCTGGCCCGACGAAGTGATCGTGGACGTCTGCCGCGAACTGAGCCTCGTTCATACCGTCGACCCATTCCTGCGCGAGTCGTTGACCCCCGAGGTGACGTATTGGCGGCTGCACGGGATCGGCAGCGCTTATCGTCCCTATACCGACGACGAGCTCCGCGCGCTGGTGGCCCGCCTTCCGGACGAAACGTGCGAGACGTATGTGATGTTCAACAACATCCCTCGCGTGAGCGACGCCAGACGCTTCATGGAGTTGGCGGAAACATGATCGGGGCCTCGGCAATGCTACTCCGCGGTGGTCGGGTCCCGCGCCCCTGCCGGGGCGCACTTCGAGACCGTGACGCCTTCCGGTGGTACTCGCGCTTCGCGCTCAACCACCGGCTATTCGCCATCACGCCTCCGGCGTGTCGAACCCGGGGTGTCGAACCTCGAGCGCTTCGCGGGATACCGGGCTTTGCACGCCGGAGGCGTGGGGGCAAATAGCCGGTGGTTGAGCGCGGAGCGCGATACCACCGGTTGAGGCGTCCCTATCGTCAGCGCCCCGGAGGGGCGCGGGACCTCGTTCGGCCAGGTCACGCAGCACGGGCCGTACGAGATGGGACTGCCCCGAGTGGGTACAATGTAGGCGAATGCCTCCGGCAATCCTGGTGGTCGAAGACGATCTGTTGACGCGTCGGACCCTGCACGATTTGCTGCAGCGGGAAGGATTCGCCGTGACCACCGCCGGCACGGTCGCGGAGACGATGGCCGAGGTGAATCGGCGCGCGTACGACCTGATCCTGCTCGACCTCATCCTTCCCGACGGTGACGGCATGGACGCATGCAGCCGCATTCGTGAGCGCCACCGCATGCCGATCGTGATCCTCAGCACCCGTCGTCAGCTCAAAGACCGCGTTGCCGGGCTCGACACAGGCGCGGACGATTACATCGTCAAGCCGTTCGAGCCTGCGGAAATGATTGCGCGCGTCCGTGCGCAACTGCGGCGCGCTCAGCAGCTCAGCGCCAGCGACGGGGAGGAGCTCATCTCCGCTGGACGTCTCACCATCGATCCCTCAGTCCAGGACGCGCTCGTGGACGACAAGCGCGCCGGGCTCACCCACAAGGAGTTTCAGCTGGTGCAGCTCCTGGCTGCCCGCGCCGGCCGGGCCGTCAGCCGCGACTTCCTGGTCGACGAGCTCTGGGGCGAGGACGAGCTTGCGTCGAACAAGAATGTCGCTGTGTATATCCGGCGCATCCGTCAGAAGATTGAGCGCGATCCCGATGAGCCGGAGATTCTGCTGACGGTCCGTGGCTATGGCTACCGTGTGGCCACGTAATCCCGGCGTAACCAGCAAGCCATAGCTTTGCCAGAATCACCATGATTCTGCCGTCCTCCGCTGAGAACGAGTTGGCGCGACTGGCCGAGCTCGATCGTTATGCCATCCTCGATACGCCCCCCGAGGAGGCGTTCGACGACGTTGCCAAGCTCGCAGCGTCGCTATGCGAGGTGCCCGTCGCCCTGATCACCCTCGTCGATGCCACCCGGACGTGGTTCAAGGCAGGGGTGGGCGTCGACGGGATGACGCATACACCGCGGGAGATCTCGTTCTGCACGCACACCATCGCCCAGCGGGATGTCTGTATTGTGCCGGACACGCTCGTGGATCCCCGGTTCGTGGATAACCTGCTGGTTCAGTCTGTACCGGGCATTCGCTTCTACGCCGGCGTTCCGCTCACGACCGCGGAAGGGCTGAACCTCGGTGCGCTGTGCGTCCTCGACCGGAAGCCGCGGGCTCTCACCGAGGCGCAGTTCACGGCGTTGCGCACGCTGGCGCGGCAGGTGATGGTGCAGCTCGAGCTGCGGAGGGAGATCGCCGAGCGTCGCAAGGCGGAGCGCGAGCTGGACGGGTTCTTCGAAGTGTCGATCGACCTGCTCTGCATCGCGTCGTACGACGGCTACTTCACGCGCTTGAATCCCGCGTTCGAAGACGTTCTCGGGTACTCGCTCGACGAGCTGGTGTCGACGCCGTTCCTGCTGCTCGTGCATCCGGACGATCGCGCCAGTACCAGGACGGAGATGGAGAGCCTCCGCGAGGGTCGGACGACCATTCACTTCGAGAACCGCTATCTGCGGAAAGATGGCGCGATCCGCTGGATTGCCTGGACTGCGTCGCCTGCTCCCGACGAAGAGCTGATCTATGCCGCCGGACGCGACATCACGCGCGCGAAGGCGGCCGAGAGTGAGCTGCGCCGCAGTGAGGCGCGCACCCGCTCCATCCTCGACAACGCGCTGGGAAGCCTCGTCGCGATGGATGAGCAGGGGGTGATCGAGAGCGTGAATCCGGCGGCGGAGCGGACGTTCGGATGCTCTGCGGGAACGTTGATCGGCCGTTCGTTCGACCTGCTCGTCGAGGCACCGGCCTTCGAGCAGTTGCGCGACGCAGGGCGTGGCCGGATGACGGTTTGCCGCGGGCGCCGGAGAAGCGGAGAGCTGTTCACGTGCGAGATCTCCATGTTCGAGTTCTACGCGTCGGATCAGCAGCGCCACTTCGCGGCACATATCCTCGACGTCTCGGAACGCCACGAGGTGGAGCGGATGAAGACGGACTTCATCTCTACCGTCAATCACGAGCTTCGCACGCCGCTGACGTCCATCGTGGGGTCGCTCGGTCTGCTCGCGTCCGGCGTCATGGGCGAGCTGCCGGAAGACGCGCGGCCGATGGTGACGGTGGCGGAGCGGAACAGCGTCCGTCTGATCTCGCTCATCGACGACATCCTGGACTTCGAGAAGCTGGAGTGCGGGAAGATGGAGATGACCCTGCAGCCGGCGTCGTTGCGACGCCTGCTGGAACGGGCGACCGCGAGCGTCAGCACGCTGGCGGTGCGACACGGCGTGGCCATCGAGCTCGGCGGCGTGGACGCGGTGGCGATCGTGGACGAGGTGCGCATCGCGCAGGTCGCAGCGAATTTGCTCTCCAATGCCGTGAAGTACTCGCAGCGCGGCGGGACCGTCAAAGTGACCACGTCGCTGGCCGACGGATGGGCTGATGTCCGTGTCGAGGATCATGGGCAGGGCATTGCGGCCGCGCTGCAGGCGAAACTGTTCCAGAGCTTCGAGCGTGTCGATTCCAGCGACGCGCGCACCGAGCCCGGCACCGGCCTGGGCCTCGCGATCTGCAAGGCGATCGTCGAGCAGCACCACGGAACCATCGGGGTAGAGAGTCGCGAAGGGGAGGGGAGCATGTTCTGGTTCCGCATCCGTGCGGTGGAGATGAGCGCAATCATCCCTCTTTCTGCGATGTTCCCCCGGACATGAAGGTCCTGGTGATCGACGATGACGAGGACGTGCGCTATGTGGCGCAGGTCAGCCTCGGCCGCGTCGGCGGTATGACGGTGTTCGTGGCTTCAACAGGCGAGGAGGGTCTTGCCCTCGCGCGGAATGAACGCCCTGACTTCATCCTGCTGGACGTGATGATGCCGGGGATGGACGGTGCCGCGACGTTCCAGGCGCTCCGCGCCGAGCCGGAGACCGCCGCGATCCCGATCGTGTTCCTCACTGCGAAGGCCGCCGCGTCCGACGTGCGCAGGCTGGAAGACCTCGGGGCAAAGGCGGTCATCCTCAAGCCGTTCGACCCGATGACGCTGGCGGCGACCCTGAGGAGCCTGTTCGCGTCATGAAGGACACGCTGCTGCAGGACCTCCGCGGGCGCTTTCGGGAGACCACGCGCATCCGCATCGACGAGATGACCGCACTACTCGCGCAGTTGGATGCAGATCCGCTCGACGCGGAGGCAGTGAAGAAGCTCTCGACCCACTTTCACGGCCTGGCGGGCATGGGCGGTACGTACGGCTTTCCGCGCATCTCAGAACTGGCGGATGAGGCAGAGGGATTGATCTTTCCGCTGGTGAGCCACGAGCGAGCGCCGGACGCAGCGATGGTGGTGCGCTGGCGCCAGATCGTCGAAGAAATCAACTCCTCGCTGGAGGGGGCCTCCGGAGCTCAGCCGGCCTGACGACCCGACTTTGTGCTACAACGCCGCGCGTCATGTGGACTGCCCGCCGTATTCTCAAAGAGCTCGCCGATTCCGACCGCCGCCGTGCCATTCTGAGCACGTTCTGGAAGCACGCCGAGACGCAGCATCGGCTGATCGTGCAGATGCAGCTGGCCAAGCTGCTGAACTTCCGTGAGGAGACGATCCGCAAGATGCCGCCCGACAAGAAGGCCGATCTGCTGGCCTCGCGCATCGGAATTCCGGAGCTCGATCAGTATCTGGAAATGGCTCTCATGCAGTACCACACGACGCAGAAGAACGAGATGATGGCGTCCTTTCTCGATCGCTGGAACGTCCCGCACGAGAATGGCTCCATCGAGAGTGACGAATACACCGTCCCGACTCCGGAGCAGGTGAGAGATGCGGCCAACGAATCGAGTTTCGACGCGACCGATGTGCGCATCTACCTCGCCACCGCCGGTCTGCTCATGGCCGAGGGGTGGCGCGATGCGACCTGGCCTGTCGTCGACGAGATGACTTCGGGAACGTGATTCTTCAGCCGCCTGCATTCGCAGGTGGCCGGTAGCGCCGCGCGACCTCC
>JANMSA010000015.1:0-4651 GCA_031388865.1 Acidobacteriota bacterium
AGGCAGCTACAAAAAACTCTCCCAGGACGGAACGAAGGAGCTTTGCTACACGTGCCACACGGACATCCAGGAGCTGGTCACGACCTCGAAAGTGAAGCATCCCGCCTTCGACATGGCGGAGTGCACCGAGTGCCACTCGCCTCACGCTTCCCTGCAGCAGAAGCTCGTCAAGTATCCGGGAGGAAAAGTCTGCACGGACTGCCACGGCGACAAAGCTCCCGAGGAAGGGGAGAAGGCGCACGGAGTCATCGATCTCATCGGCTGCCAGGCCTGTCACGAGCCGCACGGCGGGCCTCGCAAGAACATGCTTCGCATCGAGGGCGTCGAGCTGTGTCTGGGCTGCCACCTCGGCGCGAATCGCAAGACGCTCGCCGACGGCCAGATTCAGCTTCTGGGCAGGTTCCGCGTCACGGCTGCACAGGCGGCAAAGATTCCCGCTCTGCCCATTCAGAACGGCCGCAACCACCCCGTCGCGAATCACCGCGTCTCCGGCGCGGCGACGGAGGAGGAGCTCTCGCGCATCGCCGTCGACTTCAAGGGAGAGCTGTCCTGCTTCAGCTGTCACAACCCGCACAAGGGTCGCCACAAGTTACTCGTCGACGGAGTGAAGAGCTCCACAGAGATGTGTATGCGCTGCCATAAGAAATGAGGAGGACCATCATGTTCGAGCACAAGCTGGCTGTAACGTTGTTGGCGGCGATCATCGCGTCCGCCGTCGTGTTGCCGGCTCAGGCGGCCGGCAAGCCGAAGCCGGAGAAAAATCTGTATGAGAAGTACGTCTGGCCTTCGCCGCCCGACGAGCCGCGCGTCCGCCTGACGGATGTCCTGAAGGGGCGTATGGATGTCGAGGCATCCTCGCGGTTCGCGCGGGCCCTGCTCGGCGCCGGTCCGCAGAATGCGTTCGACTGGCTCAAGCGCCCGTTCGCGGTGCTCTTCGATCATCAGGGCCGGGTCATCGTCAGCGACTCCGCCCTCGGCGCGCTGTTCCGCTTCGACCGCGGCGGAAAACGGCTCGACGTGTTCGGGACCACCGGCGGGTTCCGTCTCAAGAACCCGATGGGTCTGGCCCTCTCCAGCGACGGAGTGATTTTTGTGGCCGACATCGGGCTGAAGAGCGTGGTCTCCTTCGACGCCGAGGGGCAGGTCAAGAAGGCGTATGGAAAAGAAGGAGAGCTCGTCAATCCGACGGACGTGGCGGTGTCTCCGGACGGCTCAAAGATCTACGTAGCCGACTCGAAGGCGCACAAGATCGTGGTCTTCGACCGCAACAGCGGCGCGATCGTGACCAGTTTCGGCGGACGCGGCGAGAAGGAAGGGGAGTTCAGCTTCCCGACCTCGCTTGCCTTCAGCGCCAACGGAGAGCTGATCGTGGTCGATCAGCTCAACGCCCGTGTGCAGGTCTTCACCACCTCCGGCGAGTACCTCACCCAGTTCGGCGCACGCGGGGTGGCATTCGGCAACTTCGTCCGGCCGAAGGACGTGGCCGTGTCTGAAGACGGATTGATCTACGTCACCGACGCAGCGTTCAGCAACGTCCAGATCTTCAATGCGGAGCTGCAGCTCCTGACCTTCGTCGGTGAATCAGGAACGCAGCCGGGGCAGTTCCGCAACGCCGGCGGCGTGGCCACTTTCAAAGACGAGTTCGCGGTGGTGGACCAGCTCGGAGCGCGTGTGGAGATCTTCCGCCACCTCGTTCCGGGGACTGCCCGATAACCCGGTGTTCAGAGATAAGGAGGATCGCAGGAAGGAATCACTCGGTAACGAACACGCAACAACAACGAAGGAGAAAACATGAAAAAGATCATCATCCTTACCGTTCTTCTGATATCCGCCGCTCCCGTTTTCGCGCAGTCGATCACCGGATCGAAGCACGATCTGCGTGCGATCGGAGGCGGAACGGCCACCGGCACCAACTTGACCGAGATCTGCGTGGCTTGCCATACGCCCCACCAGGCGGCGTCAGCCAATAAGCAGGATCCTCTTTGGAATCGCACTCTATCGTCGCATGCGACGTACGGGGTCTACAGCAGTACGAGTCTGGACGGGGCGCCAAGCGAACTGGGCGGCGCTGCGATCGGTACGGCTCAGATTTCCAACCTCTGTCTCTCGTGCCATGACGGCACGGTCTCGGTCATCTCCATGCTCAACGAGCCGAATTCGGCTCCGGGCGTGATCTCCGCCGCCACGATCGCCGGCCGCATCGGCGCCACCGGCATGATCATCGGCAACGCAAATGTCGGGACCGATCTCACGGACGACCATCCGGTCAACTTCAGCTACACCGCCGCCCTGGTAACGACGGACGGCGGTCTCAACGACCCAGCAGCACTCACGGGAGTGAAGCTGTTCGGCGGGACCGTGCAGTGCGCGTCGTGCCACAACCCGCACGACAAGAACACGGGCGTGCCGTTCCTCCGCGTCAATAACGCCGCCAGCGCGCTTTGCGCGAAGTGCCATATCAAGTAGTAGCCCCATCCGGCCGGCGGCACTCGCGCCGCCGGCCGGACCCTACAGGACAGGTCCACGATCATGACTCGCCACCTCAGGTTCGTCACCGCCGCACTGGCCCTCTGGGCGATCGCCGCCACGGCCTCGGCCCAGCAGTATGGACAGTGGACGTGGGACGCTCGCATCGGCGCGCGCCAGCGGGCGCACGCATTCACTGAGGGTGAAGAAACGGTGAGCGAGCTTCGGGAGCGCGACGGCTTTCTGTCGCTCGGCGTCGATGGTTACGTTGTCCATCCAGCCATCGCCGCGTTTCGCCTGGGTCTGGACACGAGCCTCGTGCAGCGGGAAGACGGGACAACGACGTTCGGCTCGCGGAAGCTCGGATATCGCGGCGACCTGCGCATCCTGTCGACCGGGGCCTACCCGGTACACGTTTATGCGGCGCGGCAGAAGTACAGCTATGGCGATGCCTCGCCAGCCGCGCGGATCGGATCGATTCCTGACGACATCACCACCTTTGGCGCGCGCGTGCGGGTGCGAAGCGGTCCTCTGACCGGGCTGGTGGCGCGGGCTGAGCGCTTGAGCATCACTCTGCTCGGGCCGAACGGAGGGGTGGAGTCGCAGCAGAACCAGCTCGCCGACTGGGCGGGCGGCGGCAAGAAATGGCAGCATCATTATCATCTCGAGCGTCAGGCGCGCACGTTCGCGGCCGCCCGCTACAGCACTGACGACATCTCCCTGCTCGCCGACGAGACGTATCGCTCGGCGGCATCGCAATGGACATCCTCCTCGCAGTTCGTCCGCCGCGGCTGGTCGTCCGAGACCGTCAGCGGCTCCAGCATCACCGCCCTGCGCGTGCAGAACCGTTTCCTGCGCACGCAGTCGCCCACGCGCAGCTGGGAGTTGCAACAGAGCTCGGGCCTGACCCTGGCTGACTCGAGCTCGCAGAGCCACACCCTCGGTGTGCGGTACTCACTCGCCACCCGCGGCCACCTGGCCATTGCGCCATTCGCGAACATCGGGATCCAGACCAGCGATGCCCTGCGTGTCTTCACCCAGCAGGCCGGGGTGAGCGCCACGTGGACGGCCGCAAAGGGGCCGGTGAGCGCTCTCCTTTCAGGCTCCGCGGCAGCGCTCGTCCTGCAGAAGGAAGGGGATGGCGTTTCCCCCCGCGATTCATCAGTCACCGCGGGCGCCGGCGGGTCTCTCTCCTTCCGCCCGCGGCGCGGCGTGGACTCGCAGGTTGAAACCTACGTCTCCCGCAACGAGCTGCGCAAGAGCGGAGAGACCATCGCGGCGTCCTCCGTCCTGGTGCCCACCGGCGGGGTAGGCACCGAAGACCGCACGCAGGCGCGTCTGACGCTCGGACGGAAGTGGAGGCCGGTGGGGGTGCACTTGTACGTCGACTGGGTCGCGCAGACCACGAGTGGCGATCTGCAGGTCAACCCCTACTCGGCCGAGACACTCTCCTCTTCGCTGCAGGTGACGCTGCGCAACTTGAACGTCTCGATGTCCGCGGGCAGCGCGAAGCTGGAGCAGAACCGTGTGCAGGAGCTGTCCTTCGTCACGGCCGCCGGGCGTGTACACCTCGCCCGGATGCTGTCGGTCACCGGCAACTACCGTCAGGAGAAGCGCAGCGCCGCCGGCGAGCCGGAAGTGGACGGCACGCGTTCCGAGGCCGGTCTATCGCTGCAGCTCGGCAGCTACGCGATCGAGCCGCAGGCGTTCGTCAGCACGCAGACGTTCGCAGGGCTGGAGCGATCGAATCGCGGGTTCACCATCACCATCGCGCGCGGATTCGGGGGCGTTCTTCCGATCGTGACGGGAGCGCAGCGACGGGGAGTGGTGCGATGAGCCGAGCTGCCCTGGCCTGCGCGCTCTTCGTCTGCGGCGCCTGCGCAACGCTTCCGCGAGCGACACCTCTCGCGGATCATGCCTGGCCGGCCGGCGCCGTTCGGCTGGAACTGGAGCGCATCATCGCGCCGCGAGCGCCATCCGCCGTGCGCCAATGGATCGGCGCGGAGGACTCTGAGCAGGCGCGCCTGCGCCGTCCATACGGCGTAGCCTGGGATGGCCAGGATCTCGTCATCGCCGATCCCGATGCGAACCGGGTGTTCCGCGCCGCCGCGAACGGAACGCTGCGGGTGTCCCCTGCCCTCGAGGGACCGACCGGCATCGCTGTATGCGGGGATGAGACCGTGGT
>JANMSA010000036.1:0-6468 GCA_031388865.1 Acidobacteriota bacterium
CAGCGAGAGTGACCATGAGTGAGAAGTCTTACAGGGATGCGATCCGCGAAGCGATGCTATGCACGGAATTCGAGGCGTACGGACCGCGGCGAAGCGATGCTATGCACGGAATTCGAGGCGTACGGACCGCGGCCTGTCAGCGAGAGTGACCATGAGTGAGAAGTCTTACAGGGATGCGATCCGCGAAGCGATGATGGAAGAGATGGACCGCGACCCGAACGTGCTGATCATGGGTGAGGACATCGGCGTCTACGAAGGCACGTTCCGCATCACCGCGGGCATGCTCAAAAAGTACGGACCTAGGCGTGTGATCGACACGCCCATCGCCGAGGCGGGCATGGCCGGGACCGCGGTCGGGATGGCCATGCTCGGTCTGCGGCCGATCGTGGAGATGATGACCATGAACTTCGCCATCGTCGCCGCCGACCAGATCCTCAACCACGCGGCGAAGGTGCGCTACTTCTCCGGCGGCCAGGTCGATGTGCCGATGGTGATCCGCGGACCGCAGGGCGCGGGAGTGCAGCTCTCCGCTCAGCACTCCCAGTCGTTCGAATCCTTTTACGCGCACTTTCCAGGGATTCATGTCGTGGCTCCCGCGACGCCGGCGGACGCAAAGGGCATGCTCAAGACCGCCATCCGAGGCAGGGATCCGGTGATCTTTCTGGAGAGCGCCGCCCTGTACGGCATGAAGGGCGAAGTCCCCGACGATCCAGATTTCACGGTGCCGTTCGGGAAGTCGCGCGTGGTGCGCGAAGGCAAGGACGTGACCATCGTCTCGTACAGCCGCATGCTGCAGCTCTCCCTCTCCGTCGCGGACAAGCTCGCGCAGGATGAGGGCATCGATTGCGAAGTGATCGACCTGCGCACACTCCGGCCTCTCGACCTGGGTCCGGTGTACGACTCGGTGGCGAAGACGCATCGGGCCGTCGTGGTGCAGGAGCAGTGGAAGCCTTTCGGTGCTGCAGCCGAGATCGCGGCGAGCATCACCGAGGCGATGTTCGACGAGCTGGATGCACCGGTCGCTCGCGTGACGGGGGAGGATGTGCCGATGCCGTACGCACGCAATCTCGAACTGCTGGCGACGCCGCATGAACCGGAGATCTTACGAGCCGTGAAGAAAGTGATGTACGTGCATGCCTGAGCTGATCATGCCCAAAGCGGGCGATGCCATGACCGAGGGGAAACTCGTGCGCTGGTACAAACAGCCGGGCGACGCCGTAAAACGCGGCGAGCCGGTCGCCGAGATCGAGACCGACAAGGTCAACCTCGACCTGGAGGCGGAATCGGACGGCAAGCTGGGCGCGCATCAGGCCGGTGAGGGCGACATGGTGGCCGTCGGCAAAACGCTCGTGATGATTCTCGCCGAGGGCGAGAAGGACGATGAGCCGGCGCCCACGCCGAAGCCGGAAGAGTCGAAGTCAGAAGAGACGAAACCAGAGGAGACGAAACCAGCGAAGTCGAAGTCAGAAGAGGCGAAACCTGCGGAGGCGTCAGCCGACGAACCTGAGCGAAGGTCCACCGACAAGAAGGACAGCGTCAAACACACAACCGGCGAATACCATGAGGCGATCGAACAGCGCGGACCGCGCCGCGACCGCAGTTCGGCCGACCCCGGTTCGTCGGACGCGAAGGAGCGGGGCGAGAGCAGCAGGCTGCGCTCGTCGCCACTGGCACGCCGCATCGCGCACGACATGGGAGTGAACCTCGAGGACGTGCAGGGCAGCGGGCCGCGCGGACGGATCGTCGCAGCGGACGTGAAAGGCGCGCAGCAGAGTCCGCCGCAGAAGCCGCTCGCTGCTCGCGCAGCAGCAGCTCCACCTCAGCCAACGACTGCGGCCCCTGCGCTCGAGACGAGGATCATTCCGCTTTCGGCGATGCGCCGCACCATCGCCAAACGGCTGGCTGAGTCGACGGGACCGATCCCTCACTTTTACCTCACCGCAGATTACGACGTGACCAACCTGATCTCGATCCGTCAGCAGATGGTGGAGATGACCGGATCGAAGGTCAGCCTCAACGACTTCATGATCCGTGCGATCGCTCTGTCTCTGCGTCACCATCCGAACGTGAACGCCAGCTGGGGCGATGACGCCATCACCCAGCATGGAGACGTTCACGTCGGCGTGGCCGTGACCACGCAGGACGGCCTGATCACCCCGGTCATTCGCAACGCGGATCAGCGATCCGTGTCCGAGATTGCGTCCGAGGTGCGAGCGCTCGCGGAGAAGGCCAAGAACCGCAAGCTCAAGCCCGACGAGTACCAGGGCTCCACCTTCACCATCTCCAACCTCGGCGCATGGGGCATCGAAGAGTTCACCGCGATCATCAACCCGCCGAACGCCGCAATCCTGGCCATCGGCGCCGCCGAGGCCAGGCCCGTCGCCGATGAGAACAGGCAGGTCGTCGTGCGTGACCGGATGAAGGTCACCATGTCGTGCGACCACCGCATCATCGACGGCGCCAGCGGAGCGGAGTTCCTGAAGACCCTCCGGCAGTACATCGAGCAGCCGCTGCGGCTGGTGCTGTAGGGGGGAGGCAGGGCCGAGGGGTTAGGGACGAGGGCCGAGGGGTTAGGGACGAGGCCTCCGCGTTCCGCCTTTCTCCCTCGTCCCTAGTCCCTGGTCCCTCGTCCGGTACAATGCGCCCAAAGGAATCCCATCCCGTGAAAACCTCCGCGGCCCTGATCGCCGCTCTCGTCCTCGCTCTTCCTCTCTCCGCCGATTTCTGCGATCTGAACCTTCGCTACGAGAACGGTCAGTTGCGCTGGAATGCGATCACCGGCGCGACGGACTACAGCATCATTGAGAGCTACGGCTCGGTGAGGGCGCCCCGCTTCCAGTCCACGCTCAACACCTTCGTTGCGGTCGATCAGCGTGCCAGCGGTCCGGTCTTCGTGCGGTACAGCGTCACGGCGGAGATCCAGCGAGGGGTTCGCGTAAAGCCGGGGCAGCCCGGGACGCACGCGGAGGCGGTGGACGCGTGCACCGGAGCCATTGAGATCAAGCTCGAGGTGGATGAGGAGTTCAGAAGATTCACACGGAAGGCAGTTCTTCCTGTCGTCGGATCGACGGCTGGCGCACTCGGTGGAAAGTTCAAGACAGCGCTGGAACTGCGTGGCGCTGCGAATCAGCATGGGCGGCTGATCTTCCATCCCGCAGGGAAAGCGGCCTCGGATGATGATCCGTCGATTCCGTATTCATTTGCGGCGACGCGCGTGATCCTGTTCGACGACGTGGTGGCCGCGATGGGGCAGCAGGGCATCGGCTCGTTGGACATCGTTCCTGACGCAGATGCTCCGGACCGCCTTCCGGAAGTGCAGGCGCGGCTTTACAACGACACTGCGACAGGCACGTTCGGGACCTTCACGCGGCCAGTGCTGCCGTACGACTACCTGCGTCCCACCGGATTCGAGGTGCGCATCCCCGACAATCGCTTTCGCGTGAACATCGGATTGCGAGCGCTCACCGCGACGACGGTGCAGACCGTCGTCGTCAACGCGGACGGACGGCCTGCCGGTCTGCGCAATCTCACATTCCCTGCAGGGTGGATGGAGATGAAGTCGGCATCGGACTTCATCGGACGGACACTCGTGCCGGGGCAATCGGTGCTCCTCTCGTTCGCGGGTTCGGTTGTGGCGTTCTACACGATCACCGAGAATGCGACGAATGACCCGACCCTGGTGGTCGGCCCGACACGCCCATCGACGACGGACCTCAGCAAGTTCGTGGACTAGGCCGGCAAGGGCTGGGCGGCGGCCGCTGGAGGCGGCCCGTAGGGTAGCCGGTGGTGCTCGCGAAGCGAGCGACCACCGGTCCATACAACCCGTGATGATGTCGACCCCGGCAGGGGTCGCGGAGGAACTGGCGATCCGCCGGCACTTCCGTCAGTAGGCAGTAGGCGGTAGCCCCCGCCCAGCCCGTCCGGGCGGGGGCTTCCTGCCTGCTGCCTACTGCATACTGCATACTGCACAGGGCGGTGGACTAGATTCAGCGTGAAACGTTGTTACACTGGCCGCATCCCCGCATGCCCAGCACCAACGAGATCCTCGTCCTTCTCTTCGCCATCCTTGCTCTCTGGATCGTGTTGAAGATGGCCAGGCTGGCGATCAAGGTGATCCTGCTGCTGATCGCGGTCGCCGCGGTCGCGGGTGCGGTCTGGCTGTTTCTCCCGAGGTGAATTTGAGCGATCGAAAGTACAGACATCAGGGTTATCAGGACGGCGGCGGCTCGGGCGGCAAGACCCAGCGCCCGCAGACTCCTCGCTACGATCCGCCGCGCGAACGGATGGAAGACGCACCGCGTGGACGCACCGCGGGAGGGTTCGGTCCCGACGCGTTCAAGTGCAACAAGTGCGGCCAGATCCGCCATCAGCTCGGCGAGCTGACGCATGAAGACGTCTGCGGCGCCTGCGGCGCCCATCTCCACACCTGCGGCAACTGCCGCTTCTTCGACACGACCACGATGTGGGAGTGCCGCGAGAACATCCCCGCACGCGTCGTCGGCAAACAGGTGAAGAACGAGTGCATGCTCTTCCAGCCGAAGATCGTCAAAGACCTGGCGGCGGACAAAGGCAAGCAGCCGGTCACGGAGAACGACGCCCGCAAGGCATTCGACGCGCTGTTCAAGAAGTAGTTGGTTGTCGGTTCTCAGTTGTCGGGTGTCTGAGAGTGCTCGCCATGCAGCACCACTATCGCATCGGCACGAGCGCCACAATTCTCCGAGGCGCAACGGACAACCCAGCGAAGCCGCCCAGACAACTGACAACCGACAACCGATAACATGGTTTCCGACAAGGGCTGAGTCGCGCGCGCGAACCAACACATGATCCTGAGACTCACACTCTCCATCCTCTCCGGCGCGCTGTTCGCGTGGGCGTTTCCCGGTGTCGCGCAGGGATGGCTGGCCTTCGTCGCGCTGGTGCCGCTCCTGGTCGCAATCACGCGCGCGCGAACCACCCGGGAAGCATTCCTCCTCGGCTGGGCGGCGATGTCCGCGGCCTGGTTGATCATGGTGCCCTGGGTGGTGCGGGTGATGTCGCACTACGGCGGCCTTCCGTATGCGGCCGGCCTGGCGATCTTCGTCGCGATGGCGCTCTATCTCGGCTTGTATGGCGGGTTGTTCGCTGCTGTCGTGAAGCGTCTGCGACTGGGCGCGCGCTTCGCTCCCTGGCTGCTCGTTCCGCTGGTATGGGCAGCTCTCGAGTACGCGCGCACGTATCTGCTGAGCGGCTTCCCGTGGAATCTGATCGCAGCCGCGATCATCGACTACCCGACGCTGATCCAGATCGATCGCTTCGCGGGACCGTACTTCACAGGCGCGCTGATGCTGATCCCGGCGACAGTCGTGGCCTGGCTGATCACGCAGCGGGCGGTGCCGATCGCGCGAGTCGTCGTCATCGGCGCGCTGGGCATCCTCATGCTGGTCTGGTGGGGCACCGGCCTGGTCGCATCGAAGCTTCTGGCGCGTCCCCGCGGAGGACCGACGCTCACAGCCGCGCTGCTGCAGCCGAACATCTCTCAGGAGATGCGCTGGAACGACGAGAACGTGATCGCGATCTACCGGAAGATGATCGACATGACCGTCGAGGCGGCGGGACGCGGCGCAAACGTCGTGATCTGGCCCGAGTCGACCGTGCCGCTTTCGTACACCGACGCCGACGCGTACCGGACCACGATCGAACAGCTCTCCCGCACCCACGACATCGACATCATTCTCGGCTCCGTCGCCACGGATCCGGCCCGGCCGGGAACGATCTGGAACTCCGCCTTCCTTGCGAGCGGAGGCCGCACCATCGGTCACTACGACAAGATCCGGCTGGTCCCCTTCGGCGAGTATGTGCCGCTGCGCCGAATGCTGTCCTTCGCGGAGAAACTGGTGCGAGCGGTGGGCGAATTCGAGTTCGGAAGCAATGAGCATCCGCTGGCCGGCAAGTTGAAGTACGGCCCGGCCATCTGCTACGAGATTGTCTACCCGCAGATCACGCGCACGCAGGTGCGCAACGGCGCCGGCGTGCTGGTCACGATCACGAACGACGCGTGGTACGACGGCACGTGGGCTCCCGCGCAACACCTGGCGCAGGCGCGCTTGCGCGCCATCGAGGGCGATCGCTACCTCCTCCGCGCGGCGACCACCGGCATCTCTGCGTTCGTGGATCCGACCGGGCAGCTGCTGTCGTCGATCCCGATGGGGCGCGACGGAATCATTTACGCAAAGTTCGAGTCGCGGGACAGCGTCACGCCGTACGTGCGCTTCGGAGACTGGTTCGCGTGGCTGGCGGTGGTGGTGGTTGTGCTTGCGCTGTTCATGCGGCGCTCCCGCGGTTGACGACACACGCTTCTAATGACGCGACTGATCTTGTCCGACTCTGGCAACCGACTTAACTGGCCGAACCGCCGTGTGCGGACCCGCATGCACGGTGGTGTGGGAGGGGGAGGGCCGTGAGGCTCCCCCCTATCCCGATCCGAAGGCG
>JANMSA010000037.1:0-3883 GCA_031388865.1 Acidobacteriota bacterium
GCGACTGGGTGTTCCAGTTCTTCGGCATCACCGTTCCCGCTTTCCAGATCATGGGAGGAATCATCTTCTTCACCAACGCGCTACGCACCCTGGTCCTCGACGATGACCGGCGCTCGCCGGGCAGCGGCGGTGGTGACAAGCGGATGCGCGACAAGGATGTGGAGAAGGCGGAGGTCGATCCCTTGTCGATCGCCATCGTGCCGCTGGCGATTCCGATGCTTTCCGGTCCCGGCGCCATCACGTCCACGATGCTGCTCGTCAACCTTTATCCCCGCTTCGAGCAGAAGCTCGCGGTGTCGGTGGCCATCCTGGCAGTGGGCCTGACGTGCTACGTGGTCCTGCTCGCCGCGGTGCCGCTCTCGCACTGGATCGGCGACCGCGGCCGCGCCGTCTTCGCCAAAGTGATGGCGCTGCTCCTCGGCGCGATCGGAGTGCAGTTCATCATCAATGGGTTGAAGCCCGTGCTGACGGAGATCATCAAGGGCGCGTGAGTCCTCTCGCGCTACGGATGGCAGAATGACGCGCCTGAAGGCAATCTTCCTGATCAACGAACGCTCCGGACGGAGGCGTGCCTTCAACATCGCGGAACTCATCCGCGCGTCCACAGCCTTCGATGCCGAGATCGTGTCCTGCACGACCAGAGAGGATGTCGATGCCATCGTCGATCGAGCGGAGCGCGATGGCGTCGAGGTCGTCTTCGCCGTCGGTGGAGACGGCACTGTACACGAGACCGCGAAGCGGCTCATCGGGCGTGCGCCCGCGCTGGGAATCCTTCCGATCGGCTCCGGGAATGGGTTCGCGCGTCATATCGGACTGCCGCTCGATCCGGCGATCTCGCTCGACGCCTGCCGCGCGGGACGGGTCGTCACCATCGACACGGCTGAGGTCAATGGGCAGGCGTTCGTGGGCGTCATGGGCATCGGCCTGGACGCAATCATCGCCGAGCGGTTCGCGTCGAGCAACGTACGCGGCCTGGAGACTTACGTCCGTGAAGGGCTGCGTGCGTTCGCGGACTTCCGTGCGGAAGAGTACGAGGTGACCTGGGGCGGCGAGACAGTGAGGCGACGGGCGTACGTCATTGCCGTCGCGAACGCGAGCCAGTACGGAAACAACGCCCGGATCGCACCACTCGCATCGCTGCAGGATGGCTTGCTGGACGTGGTCATCGTGCACGACATCAACATCCTGGCCGCGCCGATGCTCCTCGCGCATCTCTTTCAGGGAACGCTCGATCGTGCCAATGGCGTGACCATGATGCAGTCCGCAGAGGTCACGATCCGGCGGGCAGTGGCCGGGCCGGCACATCTCGATGGCGAGCCGATCGAGCTACCCGAGGAGTTGCGGGTTCGCGTGGTGCCCCGCTCGCTGCGAGTGCTGGTTCCCGACGGCGCCACCCTGCTCTGACCGCAACGCCGCTACAACGTTTTCACGAGCTCGTCGATCCGGCGGGCCAGCTCATCGCGCGTCTCCACAAAGCGGTCGTAGCGCGTTGCAGAGTCATCGAGGCCGAACGATGGATCTTTGATCGGCCAGTGCTCGATGCGTTCTGCGCCAGGCCAGAGAGGACAGTCCTGCGCCGCGGAGTCGCACACCGTCACGACGACGTCGAACTGCTGATCGGTGAACTGGGCGGCGGACTTCGACGTGTGGCCGGTGGCGTCGATGCCGATCGCCCCGAGCGCCTGCACCGCCAGGGGATGCACCCATCCGGCGGGGCGAGAGCCGGCGGAGACAGCGTCGAGCACCTCACCGTGAAGCGCGCGGGCCAGTCCCTCAGCCATCTGCGATCGTGCGGCATTTGCCGTACAGAGAAAGAGGACACGCTTTTTCACATCCGAAGTCTAGAACGTGGCAGTGCGCTCGCTCAACTTTCCTATGGCGCAAGAAAATTTACAGAAGCCTCGAGGCAGTAGGGAGGGCGACCGTTCTGCGAGGACGCATCTCCCGCATACCGCCTACTGCATCCTGCCTTACTGCTCCTGCTGCTGACCTGTCAGGGAGACAACCGTTCGATCACCCAGTCCCGCCGTTCGCGGAGACGGTAGACGAAGCGGTCGTGAAGGCGGTCATTGCGGCCCTGCCAGAACTCGATCTCGACGGGGATGACGCGGTAGCCGCCCCAGTGTGGCGGACGGGGGATCTGGCGCTCCCGGTAGTTCGCCTCGAGCTCAGTGAAGCGGCGGTCGAGATCTCCCCGGCCGGGAATGACAGAGCTTTGACTCGAGGCCCACGCCCCGAGCTGACTGCCGCGAGGGCGCGTCGCAAAATACGCATCGGACTCTTCGGCGGTGGTCTTCACCGCCACACCTTCGACGCGTACCTGCCGCCCCTGCTCCGCCCAGAAAAAGCAGAGCGCGATGCGCGGATTCTCGCTGATCTGCGCGCCTTTCCGGCTGTTGTAGTTCGTGTAGAAGACAAAGCCATGGTCGTCGAAATCCTTGAGCAGTGAGACTCGCGCGCTGATTGTGCCGTCCGCGCCGGAGGTGGCCACGGTCATGGCCTCAGAGCCCACCGGCTGCCTCTGTCTTGCTTCCTCGAACCAACGCTCGAACTGGCGGAATGGGCTCTTCTCGAGATCCGTCTCGGACAGCGATACCGTGGTCAATGCAGACTCCTCTGGCGCAGCTTGCGGATCACCCGAATCGACTCGGGCCCGGGCATCAGCTCGATCGCACGATCGAGCGTGACCCAGGCCAGCTCATTCGACTCGGTGCGATCGATGGCAATCGTCTCCGGGAACGCGGTTCGGGCGATGTAGCGGACATCGAAGTGATCGTGATCGGGCTCCCCCTTCGCAGCGGGAATCCCGTGGATGTCGAGATCGAACATGGCCGGCGTGAGCGCGAGATCGCGCAGCCCCGACTCCTCGGCCCCCTCGCGCAGCGCCGCTGCCTGCGGCGACTCACCCGCTTCCACGTGACCACCCATCTGCAACCAGCGGTTCAGGCGGCGGTGAAGATGGAGCAGCAGACGTCCCTCCCCGTCGAGAATGAAGCAGCTCGCCGTGAAGTGGCCCGGCTGAAAGTGGCCGCGCGAAAATGCATCGGCGCTGCCAGTCAACAGATTGACCATCCGCTCGCGATGCCCTGCCTCGGCCTGGTCGGCCGGGGCATGGAGGTGGAACTCGGAAAGCAGGTGCTCGGGGCCGATCATGCTGACGGGAACCAATGATAGAGGAAGAAGTAAACGAGGACGCCGGTGACGGAGACGTACATCCAGAGCGGAAACGTCCACCTGGCGACTCGGCGGTGCTGCGGCACGCGCATCTTGAGCCCGTAGAAGACAGAAAAGATGGCCAGCGGAAGGATGACCACGGCCAGGATCGTGTGGGACGTCAGGAGAGCGAAGTAGAACGTACGCCAAGGACCCTCTCCCGCAAACTTCGTCACCACGCCGCCGCGAAGCGAGTGATAGGTGACGTAGCAGATCAGGAAAAGCACGGAGGTCGTGCATGCGGCCAGCATGAAGCGCTTGTGCAGCCCGATCTTTCGCTGACGAATGTACGCGTATGCGATGAGGAGAAAGACTCCGCTAAGGGCGTTCAGAGACGCGTTGAGCGGGGGGAAGAACTGCACGGGGGTCATTGCGCGCAGAGTATCAGCTTGGAACGTAGCGGCGGTTGGCGGTTGGCAGGAAACGAACATAGAAACGGACTGAGTAGCGAGTTTGTGGTCGTTCCCCCGCCAGCTGCCAACCGCCAACCGACTGCCAATCGCCAACCGCTACTCGTCCAGGAGTTGCGCGACCACTCTCGCCACTTCGTCGGTGACGCTTCCGTCCGTGCCGTCGTAGTAGCCGCGGATCACGCCCTCTTTGTCAGCGACCACGAACTTGGAGCTGTGCAGGAGCGCTTCGCCTCCCGGCATGGGATCGCCGGCGGTGA
>JANMSA010000049.1:0-20701 GCA_031388865.1 Acidobacteriota bacterium
CGGGCCAGTACTCGCTTGTTCGCGCGCGTGGCCATCGGATGAGGGACGCCGTCGACCAGCACAGCTTCCAGCGCCCGCATCGCGCGTGCCGAGGAGAAATCGGCCGGTCGCGCCGACAGCGGCTGCGGCTCCGGCCCGCGCAGTCGCCAGATGGCGAGCGCGAGCACGAGCGCCAGCGGAAGAGCGACGACGTAGGTTCGACGCATATGTGACTCGATTGTAGTGGCAACGCAACCCGGGGCACGCCGCGCCGTATCGAGAGCTGGAGGATTCATCCGATGCGCAAGCTCTTCATGGCCACACTGACCCTTGCCGCCGCCACCGCGGCGTCTGCGGCGTCGCTGCAGCAGACCGTCGATCAGACGTTCAACGTCCGGGCTGGTGCCGACGTCGTGCTGAAGAACGTGAACGGCCGCATCACCGTGAAGGCGTGGGACCAGCCGCGCGTGAAGGTCGTCGCGCTCAAGGAAGTCGAGGCCGGCAAGGATGATCTGAAGGGAGTCATGGCGGAGCTGCGCGTCGAGTTCCAGCAACGTGACGGCGGCCTGACGATCATCACCCACTACCCGAAGCGCGACGAGGGGATCCACTCCATCTTCGACTGGATTCTCGGCAACGACATCTCGGCCGAGGTGACCTACGACCTGATGGTGCCGCGCACGATGAACATTGCCGTGACCAACACGAACGGCAGCATCCGCCTGAGCGACGTTGCGGGCAAGCACGAGCTGGACACCACCAACGGAAAGATCGAGCTCACGCGCTGCGCGGGCTCGCTCGACGCATCGACGACAAACGGCTCGATCGTGGCAGAGCTCACGAGTGTGTCCAAAGGGCAGGAGCTTCGCTTGGAGACGACCAATGGACGGATCGAAGTTGCGGTGCCGCGGGATTTTGCAGCGGACGTAGACGCGGGGACGACCAATGGAGAGATCCATACGGATCTGCCGGTCGCCACGACGCACAGCGGCCGCAACTCCCTGCGCGGATCGATCAACGGCGGTGGAACACCGCTACGGATGCGGACCACGAACGGCGGGATCGAGATCCGTCGCGTCTCCGCGCGGGTTCACTAGTTGCTGGTTGCTGGTTGCTTGAGGGATCAGGGCTAGCGGATCACGCGTGGCGGGTTTGTCTGCGCGTTGCCTGGCAGACTGGGTCGTGGCAGGCACGACCCCGCGCCTGTCGAATCGTTCGCACGATCGCCGGCACGCGCAGAAAGCGGAGGATGTCCACCGCCGCGACCGGCGTGAGGTTCATGGCAGCGGCGAGGATTGCGGCGCGCATCGGAGTGTGGGAACACTCCGCAAACTCAGTTCATGCCGCGAACCCGCAAGCAACCCGCAACCAGGAACCAGAAACCCGCGCGAAGACGCGCTCACGCCTGCTCGAAATAGCGTTTGCGTTCCCAGTCGGTGACGACCGCGTCGAATTTGCGCTGCTCGGTGCGGAAAAAGTGGAGGTAGTGCTCCACGACGTCTTCACCGAGCGTTTCACGGGCGAATGTGCTTTTCTCCAGAGCGGCGATCGCTTCAGGCAGGTGATGGGGAACCTGCGGCAACTCGAGCGCCCCGTACACATCGCCCTCGAATGCGGGCGGCGGCTCGGTCTTGTTCGAGATGCCGTCCAGTCCCGCCGCGAGCGCGGCGGCGAACGCGAGATAGACGTTGGCATCGGCGCCCGCCGTCCGGCATTCGATGCGGAGGGAGGGCCCGTGTCCAACGATGCGGAACCCGGCCGTGCGGTTGTCATAGCTCCAGGCGATTCCTGTCGGCGCGAACGATCCCGGCACGTAGCGTTTGTACGAGGAGGGGTACGGCGCGAAGAACGGAAAGAGCTCGCGCATGTGCGCCATCCAGCCACCGAGGAACCAGCGGAAGAGGGGGGAGCACTGGATCGGCCCGAGGGACTCATCGCCCTTGAAGAGCGGCTCGCCGTCCTTGTTCCAGAGGCTCATGTGAATGTGGCAGCTCGAGCCGGCGTAACGTTCGTCCCACTTGGCCATGAACGTCACGGCGTTGCCGTGCTGCCAGGCAATCTCTTTCGCGGCGTGCTTGTAGATCGAATGCCGGTCGGCCATCTCCACGAGCTCGGCGTAGCGCAGGCCGATCTCCTGCTGGCCCGGCCCCCATTCGCCTTTGGACGATTCGACCGGCACCCCGGACTGTTCGAGATGGCGGCGGATCGCACCAATCAGGAACTCTTCCTTGGTGCCCTGGAAGATGTGGTAATCCTCGATGATCCGCCCGATCGGCTCGAGATTGACGAAGCTCTTCTTCGCGATGTCTTCGTACGAGTCTTTGAAGACGTACAGCTCCAGCTCCGACGCGCCCTTGGCGACGAAGCCCATGTCCGAGGCACGCGCGATCTGCTTGCGCAGGATGCTACGGGGCGCGAACGGTACCAGGTCGTCCGCCGCTTCCTGATAGACATCGCACAACACCAGCGCGGTCTTGTCGAGCCAGGACGCAACGCGCAGCGTTTCGAAGTCCGGCACGGGTCGGAAGTCTCCGTACCCCTTGGCCCAGCTCGTGAACTTGTAGCCCGGTACGGGCTCCATGTCCATGTCGCACGCGAGCAGATAATCGCACGCGTGGATCTCGCTTTCTTCGAGGAAGAAGCGCCCGACGATGCGCTTGCCGACCAGCCTGCCGTACATGTCCGGAAAGACCACCAGCACGGTGTCGATGGCGCCGTCCGCGACGAGGCGTTTCAGTTCCTTGAAGTCAATCTTGCCTTGCATGGTTTTCAGGGCCGAGGGCTGAGAGCCGAGGGCCGAGGGAAGCTGTCCCCGGCTCGTGCGATACCCTTAACCCTCTCTGCCCTCTGCCCTCTGCCCTCTGCCCTCGGCCCTACTCACGTCACGTCGATATAAACCGTCTTCCACTCAGTGTAATGGTCGAGCGCCTGCAGGCCGAGCTCGCGTCCGAGGCCGCTGCGCTTGACGCCGCCGAAGGGGCCCTCGAGATGCACGCTGCTGCCCGAGTTGATGGAGAGATTGCCCGTCTCCACCGCGCGCGCAACGCGCATCGCACGACCGATGTCCCGCGTCCAGATCGAGCCCGACAAGCCGTACACCGAATCGTTCGCGGCGGCGATCCCGTCCTCTTCGTCGCGGAAAGGCATCACCGTCACCACGGGGCCGAAGATCTCTTCGCGCACGATGGTCATCTCCGGTTTGACATCGAGGAAGACCGTCGGCTCCAGATACGAGCCGTCACTCTTCGGCGTGCCACCGCCCGCAGCCAGCGTCGCGCCTTCGCTCGTTCCCGCCTCGATGTACTTCAGGACGCGCGCCCGATGCGCGCCGGTGACCAGCGGTCCCATCTCCGTCGACTCATCGAGTGGATCGCCGACTTTGATGGCCGCAAACTTTTCGACGAGCGCTTTCGAGAAGCGGTCGCAGATCGAGTGCTGCACCAGAATACGGGAGCGCGCGCAGCAGTCCTGCCCCGCGTTGCCGAGGGCGGAGGAGACGGCGGAGTCGACGGCGCGCTCGAAGTCGCAGTCTTCGAAGATCAGGTTCGCAGACTTGCCGCCCAGCTCGAGCGACACGCGTTTGATGTCGTCCGCCGCGAGCCGCATCACGCTCATCCCGACCTCCGTCGACCCGGTGAAGGCCACCTTACGGATGAGCGGATGCTTCACCAGCGCCTCGCCGATCACTGACCCCGATCCCGTCACGACCGTGAAGACGCCTTCCGGAATCCCAGCCTCGAGCGCGAGCTCCGCGAGGCGCAAAGCGGTCAGTGGCGTCTGTTCCGCAGGCTTGAGGACCACGGTGTTTCCCATCGCCAGCGCGGGTGCGGACTTCCACGCAGCGATGGCGATCGGAAAGTTCCACGGAACGATGATGCCGCAGACACCGACAGGCTCGCGGAACGACAGGAGTACGCCCGGCGCCGCGGCGGGGATGGTCTGACCTCCGACTTTATTCGTCGCGCCCGCGTAGTACTCGAACACGTTCGCCGCCAGTCCCACCTCGTCACGCGAGTCGCGAATGGGCTTCCCCACGTTCCGCGACTCCATCCTCGCCAGCTCCTCGGCATGCTCGCGGATCAGGGCCGCAAAGCGGTTCAGTAGCTGACCGCGCTTTCGCGTGTTGATGTGGCGCCACTCGCCGAGGAACGCCCCATGCGCTCCACGCACCGCTCGATCGAGATCATCGGCCGTGGCCTGAACCACGGTCGTCAGCGGTTTGCCGGTATGGGGCTCGATGAGTGTGGTGGACACGTCACCCGCAAGGTGCAGTTCGGCTGCCAGATGGATGTCGGTTGTCAGTTGTCGGTTGTCAGTTGTCTGTGAGCTCTGACCTGAGGAGTACTTGGGGAGGCTGTCGCTGATCACGAGGACGACTTTCAGAGAACTGACAACCGATTACCGACAACAGCGGTCAAAAGGGGCTCTGGCCCGAGGAGTACTTGGGGAGGCTGACGCTGATTACGAGGACGACTCTCAGAGAACTGACAACCGATAACCGACAACAACGGCCAAAAGGGGCTCTGGCCTGAGGAGTAACTTGAGGAGGCTGACGCTGATCAGGAGGACGACTCTCAGATAACTGACAACCGATAACCGACAACAACGGTCAAGGGGGAGGCAGCTCGCTCACCGGTTCCCCCTGCATCGTGTGCCATGCGATCGCTGCGAGGACGATTGCGGCGCCGGCAATCGCGTACTGCGAGGGGCGTTCTCCTAAGAACAGCAGGACCCAGATCGGGTTCGCGACGGGCTCGATCATTCCGGTGAGGGATGCCTGGGTTGCGGAGACTGTCTGCAGACCTTTCACGAAGAACGCGTAGGCCACGCCGATCTGCAGGATCCCCAGGAAGAGGAAGGCCAGCAGCGATCGGGAAGTGAGTGCGAGATCCCCGGCGACGAAGGGCAGCAGCGCGAGCGAGAGCACAACGTTGCCCCAGATCACTGCCGCGCGCGAAGCTTGGGGCTCCCGGCGTAGCGCGAGAATCATCGTCGCGAAGAACACGCTGGAGGCGAGTGCCATGGCGTTTCCGGCCATGCCACGGGTCTCGAACCTGCCAACGAAAAAGAGGGCCATGCCGGTCATGGCCATGAGAATGGCGGTGACGTCGCGGCGCTGCATCCTCTCGCGCAGAATCCACGGGGAGAGGAGCAGCACCCAGACCACCCCCGCGTACTGCAGGAAGATCGCATTCGCAGCCGTGGTCCATTTCGTGGCGATGACGAACGTCGTCAGACATCCGCCATAGCTCACGATGGCGATGGCGAATGCCGGTGTCGGGCGCACACGCACGTGTTTCCGGAAGATCAGGAACAGCGTCAACGCTGCGAAGATGGAGCGATAGAACGTGACCTTCAGGGCGGAGTCCGCGACCCCCTTGATGCCGATGCCGCCCGTCGACCAGAGCAGTGCAGCGACGATGATGTAGAGGATGCCCAGGCGGCGCGCAGTCACCGGCGGAGTCTAATGCGGAGCCGCGTCAGCGGCGAGGCCCAATGGATCTCCCCGAAGTCGCTCATTGCGCAGGCTGCGTCGACGCTTCGCTCTGCGGGCCCTTCTTCTTGAAGCGCATGGTGATTGCGTAGCCGAGCAGGCCGTTGATGACCATGATGCCGTTGGTCACGGCGAAGACCCAGTTCTTCACCATCAGACTGTAGACGGTGAACCCGACCGAGGCGGCGAGCTGGCCGACGAAAAGCCAGGTGGAGACGCCGGCGCTGGTCCGGTCCGCCCACTGTTTGTGTACCTGCTTGGCGATGGTGACGATCAGGATGACGGAGCTGGCCCAGCCGATGATCTCCGTCATGGGCAGGCGCTGAGCGCCGCCCGCCGCGTCGAAGAGCTGGCTGCCTCTCGATCAGTTGGCAATGTAAGGGCCTCGCTCCAACTGCAGGCGGATGTCGCTTTCTGCAGGTGGACACGGGAGCGGATCCTCGGGCGGCGGAACGACCAGCGCGCACTCCCGCACGAGCTCCGCGAACGTGTCGATCTCGAGAGGCTTGCTCAACACCGCCGAAACGATATCGGGATCGAGGTACGTCTCGTTCCGCGTATCGCGCACGGCCAGCACGAACGAGGTCGCCTCTGGGCGCTCCTCGCGGAAGCGCGTGAGAAACGCCCCGGCATCGGGCACGTCCGTGTCCAGGACGATCAGTGCGTAGTCGCACGTCGTGACCTTCTGCAGAGCGTCCGACGCGGAGATGGCGGTGTCGACGCCGATCGGCTGGTGCCGCAGAATGGCGAAGAGCATCATGCGCAGGGCGTCGTTGCTTTCGACGATGAGAACTCGCGGCTCACTGCTGCTCATATGGTTCATGTCCTCACACGGGCAAATCTCAAAACCCGTGCCTAGTTTGGGAGGGCCGGGAGCACCGGTGCCCCAGTACGGGATCAGGAGCATGTCGCAAAGCCAGCAAGTCTCAGCGTCGCAAGGAGATCTGCGGCGCTCGTTGAGACTGAGACTTGACCGCCTCGACAAAGGAACCAGGGTCACTACGCTAATTTGGCTCGGAGGAGAGCCCGGTTTCCGCTGGGAGAGACTCGGGGTCTTCATCGGCAGGCGCGGTCAGGCAGCCTGCGACGATGTCGAGCAGGAACTCGATGTCGAACGGCTTGTGAATCGTGCCGATGACCAGGTCGATGTCGAGTGTGCGCGGCTCGTGACCGGCAGTGAGGACCAGGACGCGGGGTCGGGTCATGACAGAGAGGCGGCCGAGCGCATCCAGGACGTCATAGCCACTCATGCGAGGCATCATCAGATCGAGGACGATGAGCGTATAGCGGTGACGCTGGATGAGGTCCATCGCCTCGATCCCGTTCCGGGCCGCGTCCGCGCCATAGCTGCGGCGGCGAAGGACGGTCAGAACCAGGGCGCGGATCGCATCGTCGTCGTCGACGACCAGGATTCTTTTCTCCAGTGGCATTCCCCCGGGCTGCTTTCGCTGCAAATAAGTGCAGCAATCGCGCCTCATTGGACGAGCCGGGAAACTGCTCGGAACTCCTCGGTTCCAGCGCGTTCCAGCAGCTCGAACAACACCATTTCCGTCGAGCTCAACTTCGCGTTTTCTGACAGGAGGCGCTGGATGGCCAAATCCCTGTTCCGGGGAGTGCGCGACGTAACAGCGTCTGCAATCAGGGTGACGGAGAATCCGGCAGCGAGGAGATCGCGCGCGGTCTGGTAGACGCAGACGTGTGCCTCGACGCCGGCCAGCAACACCTGCGTACGCTCGAGAACGGCCATCTGCGCAACGAAGGCTGTGCAGCCTTGCGCGGAGAAGGACGATTTCTCGATCGGGTGATAGCCGGACTCCTCGTCGAGCGCACGTCGTAGCGGCTCGATCGTGGGGCCGAGGCCCTTCACATACTGCTCTGTCAGGACGGTGGGGACGCCGAGTCGATGGCAACCGCGGACGAGCCGCTCGAGATTCTGTTCGACGGCGAAGCGGTCGTGCACGACCGGCATGAGCCGTTCCTGCACGTCGATGAGGACCAGAACGCTGTTCGCGCGATCGAGACGCATCGCGTCAGTGTCGCACGGCGGTCCGTCAGGTCAGGACGACTTCCATCCGCTGTCGCCCATGGCGCGCTCGCAGGCGATGGTACGGAGGCTCCCCGTGGCAGACCCCGCGCCCCTGCCCGGGCGCAATACAAAAACCACCGCACGTTCCGGTGGTACCCGCGCTTCGCGCTCAACCACCGGTTATTCGCCACCACGCCTCCGGCGTGCAAAGTCCGCGATGCCGCGCGCCATGTCCCGCCATGATGTCGCGCGTCACGCAACGCGGGCCTCATCGTCACCACGCGCGCACCGGTATCGCGATACCACGGATGCGCGCCATACACGCCGGAGGGGTCATGGCAAATAGCCGGTGGTTGAGCGCGCAGCGCGGGTACCACCGGTAGCCCGGTTCCCCATGGTTCGCGCCCCGGCAGGGGCGCAGGACCCCCCGACGGACGTGTGCGCAATTGCGTCCTACGTCGCGATCCGCGGAGCGGATTCGACGGAAAGTTTGCGTTGACCTTTGCGGCGAGGAGTCCGGCCAGGGCCACCTTGACGTGGAACGTGCCGTTTGGCGCGTGCACCCCGAGACTCTGCGGAGGGGCCACACGCCCCTCCGTATCCACGAAAGACGTCTTCGACTGCTGGCAGGCCATCCTCCAACTTCAGCACTGACGCGACGTCGGCGCGCGTGAGAATGAGCGTCACTTCGCGCCTCGCCTGCGTCCCGCGAGCGCTTCGTGCAGGTCGTCGAAGATCACCAGCGCGCGGTCGATGCGCTCGTCGTCGCTCGCGCAGCGGGCCATGAGACCGTCCAGCATCATGCGAACCCCGGCGGTCTCGGGCCGGCCGTATTTCGCCTCCTTGAGGTCGAGGTCGTGGACGATCTCTGCGATCGCACGGACGCCCTTGTCGGGAAGTCCGACGCGTCCCACGAGCGTCTCGAGCGTGCAACGATCCTCTTCGTGAGTGAAGTCGCCGCCTACCATGTCGAAGCGAAGATCGCCTTCGCGCTTTGGGGACGCGGGATCGGCGAAGCGGAACCGCGCCTTCGAATCCACGAACCTGCGGATGAACCAGGCCGAGGCCATCCGATCGATCTTCACTCCCGGTCGGGTCACCCAGGTCTGACCTTGCAACTCTGGTTCTGCCTTGACCATGCGCGTTGCCTCCTTCGTGTCTTTCGTCACTCGCGCTTCCAGGGAGGTCACGGCTTTCTCAGCGACCACGCGTTGCTTGGCGTTGAAGAAGTCGATGCCGCGGATCTCATCGAGCCGCCGCGCGAGACGCACGTGCGCCACGGTCAACTCCGCCACTGCGACCGCGCTGCGCGCGGACTTCAGCGCTGCATGGGCTTCGCCCGCCAGGGCGTCGTAGTCGGCGTCGCGAGCCTCGCAAAACTGCGCCACTGCAGAGTCATTCGCGACACCGTCGACAAAGTCCCCCTCGAGCAGGTGCGCGTCGCCCCCTCCTGCCTGGATCTCCTGCGCAATCCACTGCAGATCCTCGAGAGCCTCCGCACCGTGCGGTAGCAGATAGACGGAGTTCTTCACGGCTACCGCGCCGGCGGTCGCAAGCCGCTGGCGCATCTTCGCGCGAAGGTACAGAGGACGGGGAGGGATGCGGTGTACGAGGATGAGCCAGCGCGGCATGATAGTAGGCTAGCAGTTGCGTGTAAATCTAGCAACTGCTATAACAGACGCATGCAAACCGTCCTGTTTCTCTGTCCGCACGGCGGCGCCAGGAGCGTCATCGCCTCGTCGTACTTCAACCGGCTCGCCGCGGATGGCGCGCTGCCCTTCTCGTCCGACGCAGCGGCGACCGAGGAGCCGTACCAGTCCGTGCCCGCTCCGGTTGCCGAACTGCTCGAGCGCGACGGGTTCGATGTGCGCGCGTTTCAACCGCGCCGGGTGACGGATGACGACCTGCGGAATGCAGCGCGCGTCATCAGCATCGAGGCCTGGCCGGACGTACCGATGGCGAGTGTCGATGCGGAAGGTTCGGCCGCAGCCATCCGCCGCCATGTCCAGGAGCTGGTGAAGGAGCTGCATGGCAGCTGACGCGCCGTCGCTGCGCGATTTCGTCGCGTACTTCGTGCGACTGGGCACGTTCGGCTTCGGCGGTCCGATCGCCCTTGCCGGAGCCATGCAGCGGGACCTCGTGGAAGAGCGGGGGTGGGTGTCGAGGGAGGAGTACGTAAAAGGGCTGGCACTCGCACAGCTCGCGCCCGGCCCGCTGGCGGCGCAGCTGGCGATCTATCTCGGCTGGTCCCGCGCCGGCATCCTCGGGGCCACTCTCGTCGCGCTTGCCTTCGTGCTGCCCTCGCTGCTGATGGTCCTGGCGATCTCCGTCGCCTACGTGCGCTTTGGCGGACTGGCCTGGATGCAGTCGGCGTTCTACGGGATCGGCGCCGCGGTGATCGCAATCGTGCTGCGCAGCGCGTACAAGCTGGTGCGTCTCACGATCGGCCGCAGCCCTCTTCTCTGGCTGATCTTCGCTGCGAACGCGATCCTCACCGCGGTGCTGGAGGCGGAGGTGGTGTCGCTCATTCTTGGATGTGGAGTGCTCACCCTGGCGCATCACACGTGGCGTGAGCGCGGCGGGGGAATGCTCTCGATCGCGCCGCATCTCTTCTGGTTCTTCCTGAAGGCGGGGTCGTTCGTGTTCGGCAGCGGCTTGGCCATCGTGCCGTTTCTCTACGGCGGGGTCGTGCGCGACAAGCAGTGGCTCACCGATCAGCAGTTCCTCGACGCCGTGGCCGTCGCCATGATCACGCCGGGACCGGTCGTGATCACGGTCGCGTTCATCGGCTACCTCGTCCACGGATTCAGCGGAGCCCTGCTCGCCTCCCTCGGCGTCTTCCTGCCGTGCTACCTCTTCGTGGTCATCCCCGCGCCGTACTACGCGCGCTTCGCCGGCGATGCGCGGCTGAAGGCGTTCGTCGCCGGCATCACCTCTGCCGCGACGGGCGCCATCGCCGGCGCCGTGTTCGTGCTCGCGCGACGCGCGATCGTGGACGTCCCGACGATCCTGATCTTCGCCGCCACGCTCGCGTGCCTCGTGTGGCTGAAACGCGTACCGGAGCCGGTGATCATCGCCATCGTTGGATTTGCATCCGTCCTCATGAGGTCGCCATAATTACAGCCATGAAAACAAAATACCGCGCTCTCGCGCTCCTCGCACTGTTCGTCCTCGCGCTCAGCACGTTCGGGTTCACGCAAAGCGGCATCAGCGTCGGCATCGGATTCGGGATTCCGATGGGTCATGAATGGGTCACGCGACTCGCGGCGCTGGAAGTCATCGACCGGCTGCCGTTCCAGCCGGATGATCCTCGCCGCGACTGGACGCGCGGGCGCGCGAAGAATCTCGATGTCAGCTCGCCGGAGGCGCAAAGCGAACTGCGCCGGATCACGGCCGACAACCAGCGCACCGCCGAGAATCGCTACGGCTCGAAGTACAACGCGGTCTTCGACTCGATCATCGGCGAGCGGTGGGTCGACGCCGCCGGCTTCAACGTGGCCAAGTCGAGGTTCATCGACAAGTACAACTGCTGGGACGCCGTCGCCCAGGAGCCGCCGGAGATCCAGTACGACCACTTCATGCGCCGTTACGACGATCGCGACGCCGAAGGCGGCGTGAATGCGATGCTGCGTTCGCAGGAGCGGTTCAAGAAGTACTTCGTCGACGCCGCGCTTGCGCCTTCGTCGCGCATGATCGTGTGGGACGGCGGCGGCTTCTCCGCGCAGTACGAGGTGGACCGCAACTACTTCCTCTTCGGCCGTGCAGTGCACCTCTTCGAGGATTCCTTCAGTCCCGAGCACACGGTCCGCATCGAGGCGGACAACTACGAGTCGGTGCGCCAGGTGAAGGCGTACCTCTGTTCTACAGGCGCCGAGCAGCATTCGCACAAGATGCCGACCGTGCGCGACTTCACCAATCGCGACGTGATCTGGAAGGAAGGGACGAACACCGAGATCGGCTGGGCGTCGTATCGAGCCGCGAACATGCGCACGGCTCCGCTCGTGGCGACGGAGGGGACCAAGGACCTCTGGGCCGCGTTCATCCGCACGATGGGCACGCCGATGGAGCGTCGCCGCGCGACTGCCGAGCGAGAGTCGGACGTGCTGATCGCGAACTGGCTGAACGGCAAGGCCGGCGAGATCCGCACGTGGTACGACGACGAGAGCCGCCGCGACGACACGTACGTGCTCGCGTCGGGGCAGACCGGGAAGGGCGTCGACGTCAAGGCGTGCATGGACACGGTCAACCCGAAGTGGAAGGGAGACCAGATGGCCGCAGTTCGCGCGCTGGCTGAGGAGCAGCGCGTCTGTCTCTTCAACGTCGTGCCGGTCGCCGGCTACGACGATCTCTTCGACCCGTCAGTGCACATGCCGTTCAACTGGGACTGGCAATGGCTCACGTTCCGTGAGCCGGATCGCTCGTGGCGCATCCCGAACCGGCCGGCGGACACCGGCACGCGGTATCGCGTCTTCAGCAAATCCAACGGACTCCAGGTCACCGTGCCGGGTGGCCTCACCGACGGATCGCCCCTCGCAACGCGGTCGGAAGACGAGGCTCTGAGCCTCACCCAGGTCGGCAATGACAATGGTGCGTACTACCGCGCCACGTTCGCGCCGTGGCTCTTCCTCAGCTACAACTTCGCGTTTCCCGGCGAGGTGAAGCTCTACGCCGGAAAACGTGACGGAGAGCTGTGGATCGAGCGCCCGACGAAAGACGCGGAGTTCCGCCTCGTCCCCGCCGCCGGCGCCCTCGGGATCTTCAACCTGAAGTACAGCCAGTACATCTGGCTCTATAAGAACGCCCTGCAGCTCAACCGATTCGGCGACCGCAACACCCCCGAAGGGCAGTGGAGGTTCGAGAGGCAGCCGTAAGCAGAGGTTCCAGTGGAGCGGTGGGCTTCAGCACACCGGCTACTCCGGGAGGCTCGTCGCCAGTGTCTCGGCGGGCTGAAGCCCACGCTCCAGTTTCACACCACCCGCGTGATCGGCTCCTGCCCCCGCAGGAACAGCAGCACATTCGTCGCCGCGATGCGCGCCATTGCAGTGCGGGCCTCGTCGGTTGCCGAGCCGATGTGAGGCAGGACCACGACGTTCGCCATCGACAGGAGCCGTGCGTTGACCGCGGGCTCGTTCTCGTACACATCCAGACCCGCGCCGCGAAGGTGACCGCGATCGAGAGCGTCGCAGAGCGCGTTCTCGTCGACGAGCGTGCCCCTTGCGGTGTTGATCAGATACGAGCCCTTCTTCATCTTCGCCAGAGCATCCGCATCGATGATGTGGTGCGTCTCGCGCGTGAGAGGCGCGTGCAGCGAGACGATGTCGCTGGTGTGCAGCAGTTCGTCGATGGATTCGCCGCGCCGGGCTCCGGTCACTTCCATGCCGAACGCGTGCGCCCGCGTGGCCACCGCCCTCCCGATGCGCCCCATGCCGATGATGCCCAGCTGTTTGTGCTGAAGAGCTGTGCCCAGAAAAGCTAGCGGATCCCACTCGCAACGCCCCTCGGCTCGTAATGCACGGTCTCCTTCCACGACGCGACGCGTGACCGCCAGCAGCAGCGCCATGGTCAGATCAGCGGTGGCCTCGGTGAGCACGTCAGGAGTGTTCGTCACCACGATGCCGAGCTCGCGCGCCGCGTCGATGTCGATGTTGTTGTAGCCGGCCGCGTGACTAGCGATCATGCGCAGGTTGGGATTGGCCTCCAGCACCTTGCGCGTGATGGGATCGGACAGGAGCGTGATGGCCGCATCTGCCTCCCCGAGGATCGTGATCATGTCTTCCTCAGAACGCCCGTGCTCGGTGGGATGCTCGACCACGTCGAACTGCGAGGCGAGCAGGTCACGAGCGATCTGAGGAAACGCGGCGGTCAGTACGACGGTGAATTTCATCGCTGCGGAAGGATGAAGGATGAGGAATGAGCGATGAAGATTGCAGGAACGATGAACGATGAACGATGAACGATGAACACTACCGCTCCCGAGCGCGCGATAGGATCCAGCCGAGGACGAAAAGGAAGCCGCCCACGGCGAGCAGCTTCACCTCCGTGCGGATCTCGCCGCGCGCGAGACCGTACATGAGGCCGATCGGCAGGATGATCATGCCAATGAGTTGTAAGAGGCGTCCAATCGCGGCAGTGTTCATCGTTCATCGTTCCGCGTTCATCGTTTGATTCGGGCCCCTCATGGCTTCGCGACGATGGCCAGGAGGTCGTCCTCGAAGAGCGGCGAGGCCGGCTTTTCGACGATCCGCCCCACTTCCCGGTCCCCGCGGAAGTAGATGAACGTCGCCACCTTCTCCACATGCTTGCCCGCGATGAACTCCGCAGGCTTCTGCTTGGAGCGATCCAGGGCAAAGTACGTCACCGGCAGCTCGACGCCGAACTGCGTGCGCAGGTCGCCGACGATGCGCAGGAACTTCGGCACTTCCCGCTGGCTGTCCGCGCACCAGGTGCCCATGTACACCTCGACGCGGTCGCCGGCGCGTATGTACGACTTCATCATCTCCAGCACTGTAGTGTCGGGCGAATACTGGCTTTTTAGCTGCGCATAGTCCGGTACGCGAGTGAGCAGTCGCTCCTCTGTGACCTTGCCCACCTCCAGAGGAAGCGAGACGTTCGGCACGCTGCTGACCTCGGACACGCGCGTGGTGGGTTGCTCGTCGATGGTGATGGTCACCACGCGATCGCCGCGCTCGGTCTGATCAACGGTACTGGTCATCCCGTCGTAAACGCGCCCGAAAATCGTGTAGCCACCGTCCAGATGCGGCTGCGCGGAGTGGGTGATGAAGAACTGCGAGCCGCCGGTGTCGGGACCGGAGAGTGCCATCCCGACGGCGCCGCGCGTGTACTTCTGCAGGTTGATCTCATCCCGGATCGCGTAGCCGGGGCCGCCGTTCATGTCGTTGCGAGGATCGCCGCCCTGAATCACGAAGTTCGGGACCACGCGCATGAACGAGCTATTGTCGAAGTACTTCTTCCTGGCCAGCTGCGCAAAGTTCCAGGTGGTCATCGGCGCGTCCTGCGTCAAGAGAGCCAGCTCGATCTTGCCGCGGGTCATCTGGATCGTCGCCGTATGCGGCCGGCGCGACCAGCTCACGACCTCCTCGTACTCCTCGACTGCGCGCTGCACCGCCAGCGGCGCGTAGGACGGAGCGGGAGACTTCAAAGTCGTGGCGATGAGCTCCGCCGTGGTGCGACGCACCACCGGATCGGCATCGCTCACGAGCGCCTGCAGGTACTCCGCGCGGTCTGGAAACTCCTTTTTTGCGATGGAGGCGATCGCGGCCAGGCGCGCGTCGTTCATCGACGCGGTGCGTTCCCGTCCCTCCGCCTCGCGCAGAACGTCGACGGGGATCTCCCTGGTGAAGCCGAGGCGGTCGTAGGCGTTTGCGCGAACGATCACGTCGGCGTCGCTGAGCAGCGCGCGGATGATGTCGATCTCAGCATCGGCACGATCGTCAGGGATGGTGGAGATTGCAGTCATGCGCACCAGTGGCTGCTCATGCGTTACGTACTGCTGACGCAGACCCACGCCCTGCGGTGTTGCCGCCGTCGCCTCGAGCACCCGCACGATCTGCCAGGGCGTGAGGGCAGTGAGCAGACTCGAGGCGGCCTCCCAGGGGAGATGCTTCGCGATCGAACCGGCGGTGAGCTCGCGCTCCCACTGCGTTCCGTTGCGGAGCGTGTTGAACAGATGGACGCGCGCGGTCTCGTTCGCCCCTGCGTAGTACCCGAGCGTATCGATCATCGCGGAGCGAACGCCGGGATCGGGATCGTCCGCCGTCGCAAACACGCGTGGCAGATCCTCGATGCGCAGCAGGGAGCGATTCTTGTCCGCAATCCTGCCGATGGCGATCGCCGCATTTGTGCGCACCCAGGGGTGCGCGTCTCCGAGGGCGGCGATGAGCGCGGGGAAGGCAGCGCCATCTGCGATGCGGCCGAGAGCGCTCGCCGCGTACGCGCGCGTGAGCACGCTGGGGTCGTTCATGAGGAGCAGCAACTCCTCGCGCGCAGGCGCATAGACGCGTCGTGCGAGCGAGTAGGCACCTTCCTGCCGCACGGCGGAGGACGCAGCGCCCAGGGAGCGCCGGGCCGATTCGCTGGCTGCGTCGTCGTCCCAGCGGAAAAGGTAGCGCACCGCGCGAGCGCGCACGCCTTCCGTGGACGCGGTGTCGGCGAGCGCGATGTAGCGGGGAAGGAGCGATTTGTCTTTCGTGAGCTTGGAGAAGGCCTCGACGGCTTCCGCGGCCACTCCAGCATCGGCATCGGTCGTCAGCGCAAGGACCGGGGTGGACGCCTCGGGGTCGCCGATCTCGCCGAGGGCGAAGGCGGCCATCTCCCGGACGCGGCGGTCCTCATCCGCAGCGAGCTTCGCCAGCTCGGCGATGCCTGTGCGCGAATGCGGTCCGATCCGGCCGAGGGCCAGAGCGATGCGCAGCCGGTGGAAGACATTCGGATGAGCGATCCACGCGTTCACCACCACCGGGTCATGCTCGCGGCGGTCCTCGAGGCGGAGGATCGTCGCTTCCTCCTCGACAGTGAGGCCGTGAGGCTCGACCGGCGGAACCGGCCCCATCGCGACTGGGGGCCGGGTCGCGCATGCGAAGGCGATGAGGAAGAGCGGCAGCAGCTTGCGCATGGTGCCGAATCATCACACACTCCCAGGCGATGACCGAGGTCTCCATCGACGTGCAGGGGCTTGGGGCGGCGCTACGGGCGGCGATGGGCGCTGTCCGACGTCGGCTTTCATCTGGAGACCGGAAAACCGCCACGCCTCGAGCAGGTGCCGGTTGGCGCCGGCGAAACGCGTGTTCTGCCCTATCCGCGGATCGATACTCTGCAGGCATGGCAACTCTTCCCCGACCAGCGCCGCCTCCTCGTCCTCGGTAACGAACGGGGGCAACCCATGAACCTCTTTGAAATGCCGCTCGACGGCGACGGAACTCTGCGTCTGATCTCGAACGCGCAGGCTGAGTGGCCGGCCGTCACACAGCGGGGAAAAGGTCGCCTCAGTCGGCGCCGATCACCGTCCGCATCTCTACTCGGTCGCGACCGGCGATGCGTGGCCCGTCCCAGGCTCAAAGCCGGGCGAGGTGCCGGTGGAGTGGTCGCCCGACGATCGCTCAGTTTTTGTTTATCGCCGCGAGCGCAACACCGCCACCATCGAGACGATCGATGTCGAAACAGGCGAGCGCACATTCTCGTGGAAGATCTCCCCCGGCGATCCCGCGGGCATCCTCGACATCATGCCCCTGCACATCACGCCTGATGGACAGACTTACGCGTACAGCTTTCGCCGATTTCTCTCGGACCTGTATGTGGTGACGGGCTTGATCTGAACGCGCGCGGCCGTCTTCGCCATAGGCTCTATTTCCGCAGCAAAGCCATCCAGTTCGTGGCGATGGTGACTGGTTCCTCGATCTTGCGAACCGGCTCGCGGGCTAGAAGAAACCGCTCGCCGTCGCTCGTGATATCACCGCCCACCGCCAGTGGATCTCGGAACAAAAGCCGTGGTGCACCGATCTCCACCGAGGAGCCCCGGACCGCGACATCCACAGCGAACAGTCCGGCTTCGGAGTTGTAAATGATCTCCCGTCCGTCCTTGTACCAGTCCCCCAACAACACCCCTCCACCCTGCGAGACCTGCCATTTGCCACCGGGGCCTGGGAACGGGACGAGATAGATCTCGTTCGCCCCCGATTCGTCGGAGCGGTAAAGCGCCCACTTGCCATCGGGCGAGAACCGAAGCCCCTGCATGTTGAAGTCCGACGGCATGAACGGAATGGGCTTCTTCTCGCCCTGCATCGGCAGAAGCGAGATGCCGAACTTCTGACGCTGCGCGTCGAACGAGTAGAAGGCCACGTAATCGGGCGACCAGTCCGTCGGCCGCTTGTTGACGTCGGAGGCATACAGCAATTGCGCTCGTCCGCTCCCACTGGCGGGTTTGATGTAGAGATCCCAGACCTGCTTCGCGATCCCGGCATAGAGGACCTGGCTGCCATCGCGCGACCAGGTCGGATCGAAGTCACTCAACGTTTCGAACGAGGACCGCGCGCGGATGTTCCGCTCCAGGTCATAGGTCCACAGCTTGGCGCGGCCAGTAGCGTGATCATGGATCTGGGCAATGATGGTCTTGCCGTCGGGCGAGAGAGCGATGTCGCCCCAACCGGTCGACTCGCCCACGTCGGCGATCCTCTTCCCGCCCCTGTCGACCCAGGTCAACTGGAGATCGGTCGTCGCTGTTCCGGTCCGATAGACAAGCGCGCCGCCGGGACTGGCGGCGAAGCTGCCGCGGAAGAAACCGGGGTCATATTGCAGGTTGGCGGCGACCGGAACGGGATCGCCACGCCATGCCAGCGCTTTCAAATCCAGCGGTTGCGCCATCAGAACGCGATCGCGAACGAAGAGCAGATGACCTTTCGAATAGACAGCATTGCTGCGCGCATGCAGCAGCAGCTTCGGCTGCGGATTGTCCAGCGTGCGGACGTAGATGGCATTCGTCTCACTCTCACTCGGGGCTCCATGAGAGCCGGCGAAATAGAGAAAATGTTTCCCGTCCGGCAGGAAGGTAGCCCAGCGATGCGTCGTCTCGCCCTGAGAGAGCTTGGTCACCTCAGTCACCGGGCCGCCGGCCGCCGCCACCTTGTGAATCGAGCTGAGCGAATTCGGCGAGAACAGGATCACGCCCTCTTCGTTCCATGAGCCGTTCCGCGGGTTGAGCTGAACGTTGGCAAGCGCCAGAGGAGGTCCGCCGGCAATGCTGATCTTCTTCAGTTTGTCATCTGCGAAGAAGGCCAGAAAACGGCTGTCCGGGGACCAGAACGGAAGCTTCCCCCCTTCGGTACCGGTCAGCGGCCGGGCCGTCGGAGAATCCACCTCACGCAACCATAGGAGAGTCTTTCCGCCCTCTTCCTTCGCCGCGAACGTGACGAACCGCCCGTCGGGTGAGATCGTGAGCGATCCCGAATCGGGACCGGCGAGCATGAATGCGGTTCCGCTGGGCGGCGACAGGTTGAGCGCGAACGACTGCTCGGGGCGCGCGTACTCGCGCCATAGCAGGGCCCCGCTGGTGATGGCCAGCATTCCAGCCACCGCCGCCAGAGTCCAGGCCAGCCGCTCCCGTTTCTTGCGGCGAACCACCACCGGCGCCGCCACTCCCGCCTCTGATCCAGCCTCGGCGACCCATCGCAGTTCCAGCAGCATGTCGTGCGCCGACTGCCAGCGCTCTTCCGGATCTTTGGCAAGTGCGGTTTTGATCACGCGCTGGAGCGCCGGAGGTGTGAGCGGGACGAGCGACGAGATCGGGGCCGGCTCACGCTCCATGATCGAGGCGATCAGGCTGGCGCGCGTTTTGCCGTCGAAGGGACGCTTGCCGGTGGCCATCTCGTAGAGCACGCAGCCGAACGCGAAGATGTCGCTGCGCGCGTCGGCCTCCGCTCCTTCGAACTGCTCGGGGGCCATGTACTGCAAGGTGCCGACGATCGATCCTTCGGCCGTGATCGACTTCTGAAACGTAGCGTCGTCGCCGCCGACTGCGAGGGAGGGCTTGGCGAGACCGAAGTCGAGTAATTTCGCGCCTGACCGGGTCAGCATGATGTTGGCGGGCTTCAAATCGCGATGGATGATGCCGGTGCGATGGGCGCGGTCCAGCGCGTCGGCGATCTGCGTTCCGTACAGCAGGATCTGTTCGATGGGGAGCGGTCCCCCCGACAGCCGCTCGGCGAGCGATTCACCCTCACAAAGCTCCATCACCAGATAGCCGCGGCCGTCGGATTCGCCGAGATCGTGAAGGGTGCAGATGTTCGGGTGATTCAGCGCGGAGATGAGACGCGCTTCACGCTCGAAGCGGGCCTTGAAATCGGCATCACCGGAAACGTGCGGCGACAGGATCTTGATGGCGACCTGTCGGTCCAGCCGCGTGTCGCGCCCGCGGTAAACCTGCCCCATTCCACCGGCACCGAGGGGCCCAAGAATCTCGTACGGCCCGAGCCGCGTACCAGCGGTCATGGTCATGTATGAGGAAAGTGTAGCGCAGCCGAGAGGTGCCGCACGTACTCTACCATCCGTCAACTACGCGACCGCGAGCGCGCCTGAGGCCATCGCAGGCATCGTTCCCCGCGCGACGACCGCAGTCACAAACGGTAGAGGACGGAGGGCTGAAGCCCGCCACTCCACCTGGCCTAGGTGACGATCGATTGCTTCGTCTCCTGGCGCTTCCACCGCTCAGTGCGCAGGATCTCATCGACTACGGCGAATGCCGCGTCGAGCTCTTCGTCGGTCGTATAAAAATGCGGCGAGAAACGGACACCGGAAGCTGGCCGGTAGTCGACACCGAGCCGCCGCGGCTGGCAGTGCAAACACATCCAACTCAGCCTCTCCCTCGTCCCCATGCGCGGAGACCGCCGAAACCGCCTTTCCTTCCTTCGAAGAGCAACCAGAATCGTCACCGAGCGTGAGAAAAGGAGCGAGAAGCTTGGAATCTCACACGCCGTGCAGTCGAACGGGAAATGCTCTTCCCTATCCCCTCGCTTCGAGGCGCGGTTCGGGTTCTGGCGAGGACTCGCCGACGAAGCCGTCGCGCGCTACCTTGATTGTGGGATCCCGGAGATGGGGTTTGCCCGCCTGCGCTGCGATTCCTGCCGGCGCGAACGGCTGGTGACCTTCTCGTGCCGGACGCGGCAATTGTGCCGTCGTGCGGGGCGAAGCGGGGAGTGATCTTCGGGGCGTTCTTGCGCGTCCCGAAGATCCTCCGTTCGTACTTTCTGCGGAATCGAGAGCTGTTAGGCGATCTCTCCCGTGCCGCGTGGGAGACGGTTCGCGTATTAATCGCCGAGGCAGCCGGCGATCCCGGCGTTCGGCCTTCATGGTCGTGGTTCCGCAGACTTCGGGAGTTCGGTCAACGTTCACCCGCACGTCCACGCGATCGCTTCGCGCGGCGGGTGGACCAGGGACGGGACGTGGGTTCCGATTCCGTACGTCGATTCGGCCGCGGCGGCGCGGCTGTTCCGCCACAAAGTGCTGCGTCTGTTGCTCGCCGCCGGACGGATCGATGACGAGCGTGTGGAGATGATCCTCGCCTGGCGTCACACGAGCGGCTTCTCGGTTCACAACGAGGTCGTGGTGCAGCCCGGCGACAGCGACGGCCCCCGGGCGGCTCGCGCGCTACCTCGCCTGGCCTCCAGTGAGCCTTCAGAGGATTGGCGAAGCCG